>CAYSXT010000024.1:6177-11921 GCA_964435075.1 uncultured Candidatus Saccharibacteria bacterium | reverse complement strand
TTGGAGGAATAATAATTGTCGTCTCGGTCTCATCCTCATCGTCGGGAGTTGTCTCCCCTGCTCTGACTATAGCGGTGAAGTTTGGACTGACATATGTGCCTGAACCAAGTCCGCCATTAACAGTTACTTGGAAGGAGACTGTTCCACTAACTGCAGCTGGACCAAATAGGTCCCACGTAATTATGCCGGGAGGATTAGTGTCAACTCCAGGAGGCGTAATTGATCCTGGGACTAATGTGGTAAGTACCTCATCATAGTCATCAACAATATATACGCGGAATGCAGCAGGTTGTAGAGTAGGTGGTACATTTTTACAATTCCAAGTGATATTGAATGTTAATGTCTCGCCTGGAGAGGATACTGATTTCTTAGGATCATCTGGGGATTCTTCATCGTCAGGTGTTTCGTCTGTTACAGTTTTATCGATAGTACAAATAGGCTCCGCTGAAATTGGAGGTTGGATAACCTCGATTGGAACATTACAACTTTCTGTACCACCGGCACCGTCATCAACGGTCAATGTTGCAGTGTAATTTCCGGCCGCGGCATATGTATGGTTTACCGTTGCACTTGCTCCAGATGCTGGTGTTGTTCCATCACCAAAATCAAACGTGTATGTAGTAATCGGACCAGTTGAGCTACTACCATCAAAGGCAATGTCTAGTGGGAACGGACCACTTGCTGGATCAGGAGTTGTGGCTAAGTTACAAGTTATTCCTTGGCCGACAATTTTGTCCTTGTAACCAAAGCTATGAGTCAAAGTTTGTCCAGCTGTTAAAGTAAATGCTTCTGGAGTCTGGTTTGGTCCGGTGCGCTGCAAGTTGCTCAAAGTAAATGGTTGATTGGTACCGTCAAGATTAACTTGAGTAGCTTCATCGACTTCTAGGGTGTAGCTTCCCGGGTCAACACATCCAAGATCGTAAAGACCGCCTAGGTTCAAACCTTGGTTGGAAGTTTTTACAGTATTAACAACCGTGCCAGTTGAATCTTTAAGGGTTATACCTACATCATTGAAACCTGGTTCAAAGTAACCGACGATTCCTACCTGTCGCTGTCCGTTGCCGTCTAAGTTGTCGTAATAAACATCACCTGAGAGACAAGCCTGAGTAGTTGGTGTTCCAGCTGCTGTGTATCCAAAGTCAATTGTATTAAATGTCGCGTTTGGATCGTTAGGATCTAATGCAGGCGTAACTGTGATTGTAAAAGGATTTTGACCTGGGTTTTGTGGGTCAGAGTAGCTAGGGTCGTTAATAGCAATAGGACCGGTCCATTGAGGAGTATTTTCGGGTGCTGGTGTAATTTCTACTTCATAATCACCAACAGCTATTTGTCGGCATAGGTTACGTCCTGCACCACCAGCTGAATCACTATCACATTGTGAAGTGATATCCTGGCCAGTCGATACCTGAGTAACCTTCATTGTTTGTCCAGAGAATGGAGGTCCTTCACCAGCGCCTACATCATATGCGTTGTTTGCTGGATTGTGATCATGGAAGACTCTGATTTGTAGGTTACCTAAGTCTGAAGTTGGTGAACCTTGCAATTTATAACCAAAATCTACAACGGCCAAAGGATTATTGGCGTCTATGGTTATATTTTGCAACGGATTTGTGCCGCTTGGGTTATTAACAGCTGTAAGTGGGCCGTTATATTTTGTATTGTCTACGCTTGCCAGTTCTACATCGTATGAGCCAAATGGAATACTACTACAAGACTCTCGACCTGCTCCGCCAGTAACACCTGTCAACGCACCAGCTGGACCACCATTTTGACAATCAGTGTAATCAATCTCAGTTCTTGTTCCTGTTATAAAGATGTGAACAGCAAGATTAGAGAAGTCTAAATTAGCTGTACCCTCTGATTGTGAGTACGCGGCGGGTAATTCTCCCGTTGTCTCTTCCCATGCTCTAATATCAATTTGTCCATTGCCAGGACTAGATATAACACCACAAGCCCCGGCATCTCCTGATGACCTCACGACTCCATAGCCCATATATCCTCTTTGTGTTTGATCGTTAGCATCAACCATTATGTCGTCAAACTGATAGTAGTTACAGTTTGGGAAAATATGTTGTGTAGTGATTAATACTTTATTGTTTTCGCTATTAGCTGGGATTGTGACAGGTACTGTTCTAGTGACTGTTCCCTGTCCGCCGGACCCTTCTTGAATACTTCCCGGTACAGTTGGTATCGGACATTGTGATGTACTCGGCCCATATGTGTGAGGCGTAATGGCAAATACCTCTGCCTCAGTTTTTGCAGGTGGCCATGCACCAGTAGCGTCATCCTGATCCATACATGTTATACCATCATTCCAAGCCCACATATCTAGATCATCGACCTCGACTATTATATCCTTGTCTTGATCCGAGGTGTTGTAACAGTTATATGTTAGGTCGAAACTTCCTCCCGGTGCTTGCTCGAACTGTGGAGCATTTTGGTAGAACTCATCACAAACGATGTTCGGCAAATACCTTGACCCTGCGGAGTCCGTTCCGCTTTGAGACACAGCGGTGCCCACCTGTTGCGAGAAGAAATAAATTCCTATGCCGCCACCAATGATTACTACAGCTAGGATTGATACGATAAGTATAACTCGGGCCCTTTGAGACATAATAATTCCTTAAATATTAATAATTATTACCGCGAAGGCTGTAACAAAACAGCCACTCGACGTGCCCGCGGGAAGCGTAAAATATTGGGAAGTGCGTCGATCACTACCTTAATACTATGCAATTTTCAGCCGATTTCTACAACCCAGTAATGTGTACAACCTTTGGCAGGTCAGTTTATTTACGAATGACTACAACACTTCCGCCAGCAGCGTCAAGGGCTTTCTGAAATGTTTCGTAAGAATAAATGTAATCTGCGCCCCAAGTGGTTCCATTATCATGAACTATAACGCTATCTGAGGTGTATCCTTTAGCTAGAACCATATGGTATTCCTGATCGTAATATCTTGGGTTATTTAAATAGGCGGCAATCGTTGGCACTATTACGGGATAACCTTGGCTCATTTGCTCCTTTAAGTCCTTTATAGTGGCATTTTTAATGACGAGAACATCTTTATGGCCCCAATAACCCTGGATTAACTCTTTTACTTCGTCTGGATAGATATCATGTTCGTCCCCGAAATTCTCAATTTGCCAGTCGACTAAAGAAAAAATATCTTTTTCAGCGTCCGGCATAGAAGTAGTTTTACCCACAATAAAGTTGTGCGCCATTAAACTGGCTGCTTCTTCACAGGATTCAGCGTGAATATCCCAATGAGCGCCACCGGCCTCAAGGGGTCCTTGCGGGATAAATTGAACATCTAAATTAACCTTATCCTTAATAATAATTTCCTTTGTTTCTTTAGGCTCGTCACGTTTTTCGGCAATTGGCTCTTCAATTTTAGGGGTTTCAGCTGAAAAGCTACTTAATACCTCGTTTTGCACCTGATCTGCATGCCAATTACGATACCGGCTAATCGGATCAATTACGATAAAAGCATAAACTCCAAAAATGATTACCGCGAAAACTCCAATTAGTAGGGTTTTTTTGCCTGATTTAGTCATAATTTGGCCGGAACTTAGCACATAAAGCTTAATAAATCAAGCATTTAAGGGCCATTTATGGCTTATGTAAGCCTATATTATCATTAAGTTTTTTCATTTCGTGTGAAATCTTCTCTCTTTTCTTGATAGTTTCCTCGAGTCTTTTATTCAGCATTTTGTCTTGAGGATTACTCTGGAGTTTACGTTGTAGTTCACGCATACGATTGTCTGCTTTTCGCAATTCTTGTTGATTTTCTGCCAACTCTTGCTGCCATTTTTGATAGCGTTCGGCTCTATCCTCAAGACTTTGAGGCTTTTTTGAACTAGTAAGTACTCCTCGGAATAATCCAAATGTTGAACTCCAAAATCCCATATATTTAGCTTACCATGAGTTTACTTCGTGCTTAGCAAACATCCACCATGCAATTCCAAAGGTTATTAGCGAAAAAGGAATTAGAACTGCCAGATCCGTCAAAATACCGTATGCGCTGGCGTTGTATAGAGCAGCCCGAATTGCATCCACGCCATAGCTCAACGGGTTTAGTCGACCAATGATTTGTAGACCTCTAGGGTAGGTATCTAATGGGAAAAAGGCACCTGATAAAAAAATAAGTGGTCCCAGAAAAAAAGTTAGAAATGAATTATAGGCTTTAATAGTTTTAAAAAATAAAGCCGTCAAAACACCAAAGCTAGCGAAACCCATTACGATTAAGCCAATTACCGGTATAACCTCAATAATACCGAGTGGAGTTACTTCCAAGAGCACCATTAAGATTAACAGTGCGATTACGATGGTAAGGATTTGCTCGGTTGCTTCTCCTAAAATTTTACCTATTAATAGGGAGACCCTGCTAATTGGCGATACCATAATATTTTTCAAAGTAGACTCTCGATCTTGCATTAATGACACACCAACTTGCATTGAGAGGCTTATGGCAAGCACGGCCAGCAAGCCCGGCCCAAAAAAACCAATATAATTACCGGGGCTACCGGGTATATTAACAATTCGGTTTAATCCGGAGCCCACTAAGAAAATTAAAACCAGGGGTGCTACTATCGAAATAACAACATGGGCTGGATCGGCCTTGAATTTTAATAGTTCCCTGCTCCAAATTGTGTAGATACTACGAACTATTTTCATTTTTTATACTATGACCTGTAACGGCTAAAAAAACGTCATCTAAAGAGGGCGCCTGTAACTGAAATGATTTAATCTGCTTCGAATTGTTTTGCAGAATACTGACTATTTGAGGCACACGCTGATCGCCACCCTTTATTCGAAATATAATTTTTCCATTTGTCTGTTCAATATCTTTAACGTCTGGCAGCCGTTGAAGCTCAGTCGCTAGCTGTTTTGATGGTTCAACTAGATTTGCTCTAACAATTTCTCCCCCAATATTTTTTTTAAGTTCAGTGGGGCTGCCGAGCGCCTTTACCGAGCCTTTGTCGATAATAGCGACGGTATCAGCGAGAGTATCAGCCTCATCTAAATAATGAGTAGTTAGTACAATCGTTAGATTATAGTTATTCCTCAATCGCTCAAGTTCATGCCAGATATATTTTCTAACCTCTGGGTCTAATCCGGTAGTAGGCTCATCCAAGAACAAAACTTTTGGATGATGTATAAGTGTACGGGCTACTTCTAGCCGTCGTTGCATGCCACCGGACAAGTGTTCTACCTTTAGTCGACTGCGATTTTTTAGTCCAGCTAATTTTAACGAATCGGCTATGCGCCTATAGCGCTCTGGCCTACGTATACCATGCAAACGAGCTTGAAAATTTAGATTTGTATACGCTGATAACTCTGAATCCAGCATTGAGGTCTGGAACAAGACACCTATTTGCTCGCGAACTAATTGCGACTCTTTATCTGTTGCAAAGCCCATCACCTTAGCGCTACCGCTACTTGGCTTAATAACGGTGGTTAGCATCCCGAGTGTAGTGCTTTTACCAGCACCATTTGGTCCCAATAAACTAAAGACTTGCCCCTCCGGGATTTTTAAATTTAAATCTTTGACCGCAACAAATGCACGGTACCTCTTTGTGAGATGTGATGTTTCGATGGCCAGCGCCATCTTTTTAAGCGCCTTTTGTGAAAAAATAAATTGCTGAAATGGCAACCAGGACAATAATTATCAAAGTAAATACAAGCAAACCTTTGTTGCCCTCGAGACGAGGTCTTTTATCTGGAGTTGGAACCCCACCAAA
>CAYSXT010000024.1:2285-6077 GCA_964435075.1 uncultured Candidatus Saccharibacteria bacterium | reverse complement strand
AAGCCCCTCAGTTTTGTCTTCGCCGTTATTACCGTGGCCAATTTTTACGCTGCCAAGCGGCTTACCGCCAGTAAGATAAGTTTGGCCGGAATGGTTTTCAAAACCAATAAATTCTGGCGCGGATGGCAATGACGACTTAATATACAAATCACCAATCATTCTAAGATTACTGGCTTTAGTAAAGGCTGGTATTACGTTTGCACCTTTAATCTTATTGCCCTTGTGTGTTAAGTAATACTCCCCCAGAAGTTGATAGCCACCGCAAATAGCCAATAAAGGTCCACCTTCTTCAATAAATTTTTTGAGACTTTGTGCTTTTGTAGTAATGTCTTTGCTGATCACGCCTTGCTCTTGGTCTTGTCCTCCTCCAATAAAAAGTACATCGGAGTCTGTAGGTATAGACTCGTTTAGTGTTGCAGTCTTGATGGTAGTCTTTATTCCACGCTGTTCGGCCCTCCACTTAAGCGTTAAAATATTTCCCCTATCGCCGTAAAGATTAAGAAGGTCATAGTAAATCCAGGTTATGTTTAAGGTTCGCTTGTTCATTATTTCCAATCCTTTTTAACTAGGCCTCTAGCTGCTAACTCCTTACGAATAAATAACATGGCCGTGTAACTGGCAATAATATGCAATTTATTTGGTAAGTCCTTTATTAATAAATCTATGGCCTCAATCGAGTTAGGTATTGTATTTAAAACACCCTTAAAATTGGCAGTTCTTAAGCGCACAGCCAAATCCCCTGCTCGTTGTCCGGAAACAGTTAGATTATTTATAAGCGATGCAGCTCCCTCAAAGTCAACATCCCAAATCCAAGAAATATCTTGTCCGTCTGCCCAGTTATCGTTAAGAACTAATAGCAGATCTAATTTACTATTTTGCGCATCAAGGGTATTTAGTATCTCATTATATCCTGTTGGATTTTTTGCGAGGTGAAGATATATATTCTTGTCCTCAATTTTAATTAATTCTGAGCGACCAAATACATTTCTAGTTGATCCGATACCACTAATTATATTGTCTTTGCTTAAACCGAGAGCCTGGCTGGCAGCAATACTTGCGGCTATATTAAAGATATTAAACCGACCAAATAATTGCGTGACTACCTTGTAATTTCCTTTGCTTGTTTTTATTTTTAACTGAGAACCGGACCTATCATCTGGGTTATATTCCATAATATCTGCGTTTAATTCGGGTGTTTTCATGCTGCAAGTCATGCAATTCAGTACCCCAAGGTGTGCCATGAATCTTGTTCCTTCTAAAATACCTCGACAATATGGGCAGCGGGTAGTATCAGCGGCAATCATATTTGGCTTACCAATAACTTCTGGAGTGCTGGTTCCAAAATAATAAATTGGCCCTGGAAAATTATTTGCAATTAGTAATAATCGCGGGTCGTTGCCATTGACCACGAGCTTTACCTTGGCAGATGCCCTACTAAGACTTTTGCGCCAAACATTAACAATATTGTCAATTTCACCATAACGATCCAGCTGATCTCTAAAAAGATTAGTTATTACGATCATCTTTACTGGCAATGTGTGAACCATTTCGTTTAAGGCGTGTTCATCAACCTCAAAAATTGCCTCAATCTTTTTAAGACGTCCCATTAGACTTGAATTCTCGATTAGAGATGATGTTATCCCTGACCTTAGATTGGCACTAGAACTATTGGCAATTACATCACGATCAGCCGCTTTTAGTTGGGCATTTATTAATTTTGCGGTAGTTGTCTTGCCGTTTGTTCCTGCCACTAAAACAACCCCTTTTGATAATTGCTTGCCAAGATAACGAGTTATATCTGGAAATATTTTAAGGGCGACGAGACCTGGCAGCGAAGTACCCTTACCTCTGCCCAATGCACGACTAAAAAAACGGACGGTCCTCGCCGCTACGATAGCGATAAATAATCTCATTAGGATTTCTTAAAACTTTTGATAACCAACGAGACTCCAAAAAGAATCGCTAAGGTTAAAATAATTGTAGGGCCAGTTGGCGTATTTAGAAAAACGCTACCAAAAAAGCCTAGGACAACACCTGCAATAGCGGCTGAAACTGACCAGGTAATCATACTCAGTAAAGAGCGACTCAAGTTTTTAGCAATTGCTGCTGGCATAATAAGCATTGGTCCGATTAAAATGACACCAACCAACTTTATGCCGATTGCCACAGTAACAGCTAGTAGCACCATATAGAGATATTCAAGTAGGTTGATTCTTACGCCGTTGACCTTAGCTAAATCTTTTGATATTGCCAATTGGACTAGACCGTTAAACATAAAGGCAAAAGCGACTAATACAACTATCGCTAAGGTACCCACCAATATAATGTCTGTGGTGGTTATTCCTAAAATATCGCCAAATAAAAGTCCAACTAGATCAACATTAATACCTTTTAATCCACTAATAATAATTACGCCAAGCGCTACAGCGGCAGAATAAAAAACCCCAATAATTGTATCTAAAGAGAGCGTATTATTTCTGGAAAGATATGCGATACCAAGACCAACTAAAATTGCAAAACCAACCGCCGACCATAAAACATTTATTTGTAAGAGCAAACCTAAGGCAATACCGGTTAGTGTCGCATGAGCAATCGCATCCGAAAAAAATGACATACGTCTAATAACTACGGAGACACTAAGGAATCCGGCGATTAGTGCTATAAGCAAGCCCGCAAATAAAGCTGTATAAAATAAAGGCAGTTCTAAGATACTCATCGTTCGTGTCTATGATGTCTAAACGTTTGCGTCATACCGCCATGTGCCTCTGCTAGTCGTTCTTCTGTTAAAACCTCATTAGGTGGGCCTACACAGAGCATTTTTTTGTTTAAGCAGATTGCCTGATTTGCAAAGCGATAGACAATGTCGAGATCGTGAGAAATAAAAATTATAGCCATATTTCGCTCCTTGGATAATTTTTGTATCAGATTATAGATCGTTTCCTCGCCACCTATGTCGATACCTGATGATGGTTCATCTAGGATGAGCAAGCCAGGATTATCTATTAACGCAAGCGCTATTAATACTCTTTGCATTTCTCCGCCAGAAAGAACCCCTAAGCGTTTGTTCATCACTTGTTTGGCACCAACATTCTCTAGCGTCGTGGCTATTAATTTGTCATTTTTTTTGCTTATAAAGCTCGATTTCAAGCGTAGCCTAAATAGCTCCTTAACTAATATGGGTGTTGTACGATCAAAATTAAAATATTGAGGAACATAACCTACTGTTGTCCCCTTATTTATTTTAATTTCACCTTTGTATGGATTGAGATTCAAAATTGCTTTAACGAGTGTGCTTTTTCCGCCTCCGTTAGGACCAACAATTGCCGTTATGTCACCGTCAGCCACATCAAAAGAAATGTCACTGACCAGCTCATGTTGTTCAACCACTACGCTTACATTTTTTAAACTAAGCACTACTTTAGCCATATGAACATCTTAGTTTGATTTGCGTGATATTGACAATTTTGGAAATTTTAAAATGAGAATGGCTGCCAGAATTCCGCCCAATATTCCCAAAGCAAGATCGTTAGCCGTATCAAAACCATCACCTAAACGATTGCTACCGGTCAGAATATCTTCTAGATATTCTTCTATTTCGTAAAAAACACTACCCAGTGTTCCTACGGCTAACCCATAGAGAAAAATTTCTGCCTTATGAATCTGGTTTTTTCTTTTTACTGTATGAACCGCTTGAATTAGTCCGGTTGCTATAAAGACTACCGCAAACCCACCAAAAAAATGCATCCACTGGTCATAAGACGAAAATCGGCCGTAAAAATAAGCCAGATCCCC
>CAYSXT010000024.1:0-2185 GCA_964435075.1 uncultured Candidatus Saccharibacteria bacterium | reverse complement strand
TCATTAAGGTCTTATTCTACCTTTTCTGGGGCTCAAACTTAAATGTTTTCCAGGCGAGACCAAAACGACTTAGCACGATAACAACGTTATATTTATGGTTTTTGGCTGGGGAGGAAGGATTTGAACCTTCGATCACGGTACCAAAAACCGTTGCCTTACCACTTGGCTACTCCCCAAAATTGACTTTGAGTCCTTAATCTACTACTTGACCACCCAATAAGTCCACAGCTAATTGTGCCAAAGGTTTATCTTCTTTACCACCTACTGGACTATCGGCGGGTTTTTGCCGTGTTGGAGCTCTCTTTTTTAAGCCCTCAAACGCTGCTTTTTGAGTTGCGTCTAACTCGCTTACCAAACGACACTCAATGCTGACTTTGTAGGATAATAAGTCTTCAATTTTTTGTTCCACCATGTGCCTATTTTCGCGCTGCATTAGTCTTTCCCGATAGAATTCATACTCAACTACGATTACGGCAAGTCCCGGTTTTATCTCTAAGATAACTGCATTATTTAAAAGACTAGCCAAACTAACGTTTTTACTACGAATATGCGCCACCGCCTCAGACCAGCGTTCTATCAAAGTCTCATGCATCTTTGGATCTACAGGTTCAAGATTGTCGCTATTTATT
Source organism: uncultured Candidatus Saccharibacteria bacterium (assembly GCA_964435075.1). Lineage (GTDB taxonomy): Bacteria > Patescibacteriota > JAUYIX01 > JAUYIX01 > JAUYIX01 > CAYSXT01. Next base: position 1,556 of record CAYSXT010000024.1, on the reverse strand, counting down.
TTATTTGAACTTACCCCAGAATCTGACTGTTTAACTTTAGGAAGAACTTTAGGATTTAAAGTTTTTTTTTCTGCGGTAGGCTCGGAAGCAACAGTAGCTGTAGGAGCAACGCTATCTATTGTCTTAATAATTTCTAAGGTAGCGATTTCGAGTGGCAAAATACCGAGCTGACTTGCTTTAATAGTGTTTGCCGCTTGGTTAAGAATGCTGACTGCTCTAATAACCAATCCCTTTGGAATATTTCTACTAAATTCTATTGCTTTTTCTTTTTGTTCATTAGACAAAGCCTTTGAGGTTTGCTCGCCCAGCTCTGTTGATACTCCGTGCAACATAATAATTCTTAAGAAACCAATCAGGCCTTTTGTAAAATGTTTTAAGTCTTGACCAGACGCTTCTATGTTTTGCAGTACAGATAAAGCTTTTTCTTGGTCATTGCTAGCTAGTGCCGATATCCACTCAATTATCTGAGTAATATTTGGTAGCGCCAGGTTTTTATAAACAAGCTCCTCTGTAATTTTGTGGCCCGCGGCAGCAGAGCGCATTAACTCAATCAAGCCCAGTACGTCACGGCCACCACCCTCGGCTTGTTGTGCGAGCAGTGCGGTGGCTGCAGGGTCTATTTCAATTTTTTCTAGTTTGGCAACTCTGTTAACTAAATTTACAAGATCGCTCTGTGCTAGTGCTTTAAATCTGTAATGCTGAGCACGAGATAAAATAGTGGCCGGGACATTATGAATTTCTGTCGTTGCTAATATAAATATCGCATGCTCTGGGGGCTCTTCAAGGGTTTTTAGAAGTGCATTAAAAGCCTCCTTAGTAAGCATGTGGAACTCATCGATCAAAAAGACTTTCTTAGCGGTTTTTCCTGGAGCGAACCGTACTTTTTCCCTGAGCTCCCGTATCTCGTCTATACCACGATTGGAGGCTGCATCGATTTCTACCAAATCTAGTTCCTGACCCTTTAAGGCGCGAGTACATGCGTCACACTTATTGCAGGGCTCTCCTAAAGTTTTTTTGCCAGCTTGGTTTTCAGCACAATTTACTGCGCGGGCCAGAATTCTAGCGACACTAGTCTTACCGGTACCCCGCGGGCCAGAAAAAATATAGGCGTGTCCAACTTGTCCCTGCTTTAAGGCTTGCAAAAGAGTTGCCGTAACTCGTTCTTGTCCTATGACTTCAGAAAGCAAGGTGGGTCTGTGTTTTCTATATAGTGCAAGTGTCATGCAATGACTTTAAGCTAACTTGGCCCTAAATGTCCATACCCGGTTAATATAAAAACTACTCACCCCAACGATAGCAACCAAAATAAATTTTGCCAAAAAGTCCTCCCATTCCCCAACTAAGGACTCCAGAGGCAATAAGACCAAGACAGGTAAACCAAATTGCTGGATTAAGAAAGCAGTACCACTAACCACAAAAAACTTTCTGAATTCAGTAGTAATCATTTTAGAAGATTTGGCTTTAAAGGTTAAGTATTTATGCCACAAGAAATTATGCCCAATCACAATAGATACACTTAAAATGTTGGCTAATATTTTATTGAGGCCAATTATTCT
>CAYSXT010000023.1:0-11942 GCA_964435075.1 uncultured Candidatus Saccharibacteria bacterium | reverse complement strand
GTGATAAGGTATTGTCGTGAGCGAACGAGGACAAAATATTGAAAAAAATAGCAGTGTTCCTGAGGGTGAATCGGTGACACCTCGAACACTTAAAGAGCCTACCAGGGAAGAACTGGAGAAAATTATCGATTCAAGCCTGGATGTTATGATCGCTACCGAGGCAAAAGTAAATGAGGGCAATAACGGCATAATTTTGCAAGTTTCGCCTGATCGTATGCCGGAGAATTTTTTGCGTGCTGTTGAAAAGCTTTATGGAACTAAAATAGACCGCGATAGTGCGGTTAAAATTTTAAAAGTTTACAGCGAAAGTCAAGTGGTACGTGATAAAAAAGCGGGGGAACACGAATATGATATGCAGGTTAAAGCTCACGAAATTGTTACTGGAAATGTAAAATATGGTGAGATATCAGCAGTTCCTAAGCCTCTTATTTATAGGGATTTAAAACTATCTGAGAATGTAAAAAAAGTACTTAGAGCTAAAGGTGTTACAAATATTGATGACCGGGTTGAAGTTTTTATGATGGATTTTGTTGGTGGCACGGATTTAGGGCACTTACTATATAAGAAGATAGCAACGGAGCATCAGCAAGCTGAGGCATATGCGCAAAGTACAGCTAATTTAGAAGATTTTAAAGATGCCCAGGATGTAGCTGGTCTAATGTTGGGCTTTGAACGTCCAGGTGGTCGCCATTCACGAACGGCTGATATCCAGTTCGAAAAAAGAAAGATAGAATCTAGGAATTACAATAAGCTATATGGTTATTTGGAAAAACATGGCCATTTATTGAATCCTAGAATAAGAAAACAGATCGCCCTCACACTACGTCTTTTTCATGAGAATGGTCTAGCTTTTAGGGATGGACACGAGAGAAACTTTATGATTGAAGGAAGTGACGAGGCAATTTTTGATCAGACCGGTAAATCTAACGTGCAAACCTATATCATTGATTACGGTAGCTCAATGGAATTTAGCGGTCATTACGGGGATCATCTTTTTAAGACGGAGATTTTAGGTGAGAAGACATCTTACTTGGTGGATGAAGCAATATTACATTCAATAGGAAAAATAACCCCTCCTCCGTCTAGTAGGGAAGCACGCATACTTGCGCAAGAGCTGGATAGTTCTACTTGGGAACAGTATGTAAAAATTTTAGCAAAAAAACCCAAGGGGCAATCTCTCCTAGACTATGCCTGGCAAAGTAAGAATTCTTTTGATGACGATCAACAGATTACTGGATTTGTCGCTGGACTTGAAAAATTGATTCAAGATAAACAACTCACCTACGATGAAGCTAAGGATTATGTGCGATTTATTCTAGAAAATGAACTTGAATCAGAGTACAGAAAAGCTAACCAACTAAGAGAGGCATTTGTTCAAATAAAAAAATGATCCCCCTCCAAGGATCATTATAGATAGTCGTTTGTTGATGCGTTCCAAATCTCATGCCCATCCTGATTGACCCAGATCAACCGCCGATTGTCGGTTGATAATTCGACATCCAGGCCGCGATTTTTGGCGGTTTTGATTAAAAGTTCAATGGCTTCCTTTTGTCTTTCTGTTAATTCTATCTTCTTCTTATTTGTCTCCACGGTCTTTTCTCCTAAGCGCGTCATTAATATGACTAAATAAGCTACCAGCGCTATAGATATTAGTCAAGAGTATGTCTGATGGCAGATTATAACAAAGTTATACACTAGCTTTGCGCGCCCGACCTCTCTATAATCAATAAATGCACACTAAGTATATCGTCGTAACGGGCGGTGTCATTTCAGGATTAGGCAAAGGTATTACCGGTGCATCAATCGGCGCTATATTAAAGGCCTCTGGATACAAAGTCTTTATGCAAAAGCTTGAGGGCTATTTAAACGTGGATGCAGGAACCATGAACCCGTTTAGGCATGGCGAGGTTTATGTATTAGATGACGGAACAGAGACGGACCTAGACCTTGGCCACTACGAGCGCTTTATCGACGAGTCCCTAAATAAGTACTCTTTTGTCACCTCAGGTATGATTTACCAAGAGGTCATTCAAAGAGAGCGTCGTGGTGACTATTTAGGTCGTGATATTCAGGTAATCCCACATGTTACGGACCTAGTTAAGGAAAAAATCCGCACAGCTGCCAATAAGTCAGGTTGTGATTTTATGATTATAGAAATAGGTGGAACAATCGGTGATATTGAGAGTAAGCACTATATCGAGGCCGTGAGACAACTACATCGTGAGGAGGGCTCCGAGAATGTAATCTTTTGTCACGTATCCTATTTGCCGCACATAGCCATTACGGGAGAGCTAAAAACCAAACCAACTCAACAGTCTGTCCAGTACATGCGCAGTGTTGGAATTCAACCGGACATTATCGTTGCGCGTACTGAGGTCCCTATCAAAGAGGAGCAAATAGAAAAAATTTCTATGTACTGTGATGTGGATCCGAGTGCTGTAATACCGGCACCGACTGTTAAGACTATTTATCAGGTTCCTCTTAACTTTGAAAAATCCCAAATCTCAAAGATCATTACCATGCTCTTTAGGATACCTTACAAAAAACCTAAGTTGCAGCAGTGGCAAGAGTTAGTCGACGTTATCAAGACCCGTAAGACAACTGTAAAGATCGCGATGGCTGGAAAATACACGGCCTTAGAAGATGCATACATCAGTGTGATCAAAGCACTTAAAGCTGCTGCCTATGCTAACAACCGTAAACTCGAGGTTGTGTGGGTTGATACCGCTAAAATTGAGATAGACGATAAAAAAGAGTGGCACAAACTAGCCTCAGTTGATGGCATTGTTGTTCCTGGTGGATTTGGTAAGCGTGGAGTGGAGGGAAAGATTAAAGTCGCGCGCTACGCGCGCGAAAACAAAGTGCCATATCTAGGATTGTGCCTTGGGGCACAGATTATGACCTTGGAGTTTGTCAGGCATGTACTAAAAATGCCGGATTCAAATTCACAGGAGTTTGATCCAGCTGCCAAGCACCAGATTATTCACTTTTTGCCAGGTCAGCATGAGGATCGTAAAAAAGGCGGAACTCTACGCTTAGGTACTTACGAATGCGTTATCCGCAAGGGCACCAAAGCTTATGAGGCCTACCGGAAGTCGACTATCAGTGAGCGACATAGGCATCGTTATGAGTTCAATAATGAGTATCGCGATAAATTAGAGCAAGCGGGCATGCTTATCTCGGGAGATTCTCCAAAAGGAGATTTAATGGAGATTGTGGAGCTAAAAAACCACCCATTTATGTTGGGTAGTCAGTTCCATCCTGAATTTCAGTCCCGTCCACATGCCCCACATCCACTATTTATGAAATTTATCGAATCTGCTGTAAGTCGTCATAAAGACATTGAGGTAGAAACAATATCCACAGATAACAAATTAATCTCCTTCGAAAAATCGGCCGTTTAAGGCTTTCTTAAGGCTTGTCGTGGCACTTTAAAAAAGGCTGTATTGGACCATTTTTTGATCGCTTGACGCAAGTTCTAGCCCTCTGCTAGTCTCTTGTTCCGTCGTTGTGCAGCCTGTTGTCAGGCTGTTTTTTAATTCTTAAACAAGGACAAAAACAAACATGAAAAAGAAGGTGCTTAAGTACTTTCGTCCCATCTTCCAAGGTGGCAAAAAAGAAAAAAGAACAAAATTGTTAATAATGGCCTTAGTTGGCATGGCAGTATTTGTCGGTTTAGATGCGGACCCATCTAGCGCCAAAGCTAATATGTCAGCCTCGTTAGTAGGTTCTGTGCCACCAAGTATGGTGCAAGATTTTAAGGCAGGAGTTGGACTGCGCTCAGTTAATGAAGTCGAGGCACCAGTCAAAAAAGAGATCCCTAAGCAAAAGCCTAAAGTAAACGTGGCCTACACCAAAGTTGTAGGCTCAACAGGCTATAACAGCTTGGTTTGGCAAACGGACTCCAATCCGTTTACAACCGCTATGGGAACAACTACACGCTGGGGAGTTATTGCCAGCAATGATCTCGCTATGGGAACAAAAATCCGTATTCCGCAATACTACGGAGATCAGATCTTTACCGTAGAAGATACTGGGGGATTTGGTTACAACAAAATTGATATCTGGTTTCCCGGACTACAAGATGCCCTTAACTGGGGTCGCAGAACAATTACTATTGAGGTTCTATCCTCTTAAGTAATAGTCTAGATAATAATTACGAAGCGAGGCGGTTTTTTCTGCCTCGTTTTGTTAAGCCCTTAAAACCGGTCTGTTCTAAAAAGCCTTTTCCGGTTATCTGTCTATCTCCGTGTGTGCCAGTAACGGTGGCAGCACCCTCCCAATAGGAAAACCAGGATGAGTGCATCTCCTGATCAAACATGTCAGCAGCAAGCTTTAGGTGTAGCTTTAAGGCCGGCACCTTAATCTCATAGTCAATTGGATATTCTACTTTAGTTTTTGTACTTACCCAGTTTTGAGTAGGAACAATCTTTGCTTTTACTGCTCGCGATTTCTTATTTTTATCAAACCAAGTGGCTGATTGTCCTTGCGGCGCGCCGTTTTCATCAAAGAATTCAAAGATCATCAACTCTTCATTGTTATCAAGCTGCACAGCAATCCAAGTCCAGTATAAAAAGGGCTGGTGCGTCAAAAAATCTCCCCATTGGTGATCGAGCCAAGCGCTACCATGCACAAACTGAGTACTTTCTGCGGTATCTAGCATATCTAAACGACCCTCTACTGCTAGGCGTGGATGGGAGTAATAAAAAGTAGACCCCTTTTTGTTTATTTTAACCTCGCCTCCTTTACCGTGCATAACAGGCCCTTTTTGGTCGTACAAATGTAAGTGTATCTTTTGGTTATGGTGCTCCATATGCAGATCGTATCGATTGGAATCTTTCTGTATCAGTTTATTAGCCCCAAAAAAAGCGTGTGCGCCTTTTTTACCCATACCGACTCGCCCTAAAGCGGGCACAAAAGTTTGTTCATCAAAGTGGTGTGTTTGTTTTGTAATATCCGTAAATCCCATATGCAGCTGGTAAATAGTTTTACCGGGATACATTTTAAGTCTAGGAAAATATTTGCTGACACTCTTTTTATTAAACTTAAAAAAGGAGAACATAAATGCGTAAGCATTATTTTGCTCATTGGTTAAATAACCGTGAGCGTACCACCACTCATAATGCGACTTATGTTTATTGGCGTCTCTCGGGAAGTTTACCGCCGTCATCTCCTTTTATTAGGCTCAAATTAGATTCTGATCTATATATTACCGCAAGCGAGATCCCTAGTGCCAGCTATCATCTGTTGAGCTGATTTTCTGGTTGCCTCAGACAAAACACTAGTTCCTCCATATGCATAACCACCCTCTATGGCTGCATGATTATCTTGTAAGAAATCGGCCGTGTTAAGACATTCAAAGTCACTAACGTCCTTGCGTACTAATACAATTGGATAAAATTGAGCAGCAGCATGAACAGCAGCAGGCAAAGCGTCTGCCTGGCCATCATTACTTACTAAGGCTATACCGGCAGGTGAAGCGGGCGTGCCTCCTGTGAACCAATCGGCAACTATGCGAGCGGTATGATAACGGTCAATACCATCAGCTCTTTTGACTACGTAACCGGCATCAGTGAAAAGCTGAGCAACGCTAGCTGGAATTGCTGCTGTGCCACCCATAAGTGTTACCTCACTAATCGTGGCTAGATTGTTATTAAAGTAATCGCGTAGGTTTTGGGTTAAGTCGCCCGGCTCTGTTAGGAGTATTCCGCGACCCTGGAAGGCTGCCGGAGAGCCTACGGTCAGAGCATCAATAAGCGTGCGACTGTTGGCTATGTATACACTTGTTGGAGCAGTACCTCTTAGGGCGTCTAGTTTTTCAGTTAGTTTTACGCTAGTGACCTCACGCGTAGCACCTGCAATACGGCTGGCTGAGAAGCCATTGTCGTTGTAAAACTTTTCTTGTTGAGCATCGATTACGGCTGTTCCTCCGGCCAGGTAAACCTTTTTACCCTTAGGCAACACTCTGATTAACTCGTTCCAAGTATCTTGGGGAATAAAATTATTTTTCGTCAGGAGAATTGGGGCATTAGCTTGGAAGGCTAGCGGAACAGCCGCTAGGGCATCGGCCAGACGTGTGCCATTTGCTATGACTACTGAGTCTGCACTTTTAGCGACAGGAAAAATCTTTTTAGAAATCTCAGCGGCAGTTTCATAGCGGTCGGCACCTGCTACTCGGATGATTCCTTCCATGGAACCTTCTGGACGCAAGATGACGGAGACATTTGTCGTGTAATCTATGTCGCCTACACCATCCTCTAACCATACGTACATCGTAGTAATATCTCGGCCACCAGTGCTAAAGTCCTCTATTAAGCCGGCAGTAGGATCACCTGGATCATTTGAAGGCGCTATGCGAGTTCCATCTGTATTAGAAGTTGGAGGAGTATCGAACTTATAGTAGGCGGCGGCTATACCATCAGCGTCCGAAGGGTTAGTCCAAAAAACAGTAAATCTATCAGAGGCAGTCATAGTTGCCGGAAAAGCACGTAGATCTATCGGCGAGGCTGGAGGAAGGGCCGTGGCCGATATCAAGCCAGCTTCGGTACTTTGAGTGTCTGCGGCTTCACTATTAATTGCAGCCTCTAGAGCTCTGGCATATTCTTCGGGGTTGGTTTCTTTGAGATTAGTTTCTGAGGAGTGGGGTAGTGCAGATCTAGAGCTAGTTGTTTCTGCCTGAGCAAAAACTTCTGGTGTAGCTGCGTTAGCCGGAGTTACATAGGTAAAATTACCAACTAGTAGTGGAGTGGCAATTAGAATTGCTAAAAGGATTTTGGGAGTTTGATATTTTTTAAACATAACAAATACTATGTCCGTTTTAAGGGGCTTAGTCAATTTAAAAATTAATTATTCGTGAATGACAACTTTGAGATTAGAAGGTGCCCAACTCCAAAGAGATTCTGCCTTTGGTGTTGGCAGGTTAATACAGCCGTGACTCATTCTATAACCAAAATTATTGTGCCACCAAGTACTATGTAAAGAATAATCTCCTGTAAAATATTTGACCCATTGAACGTTGGGTAAGCTGTAGCCAGGACCTGACATGGTTTGACTTCTTATATTGAGATAAACCCGATAAGTTCCTAAAGGAGTGTCATGTCCGGGAATGCCAGTGGAAACTAAATAGCTATCAACTAACTTACTGCCATCCCAAAGCCAAATTCTTTGTCTGGATATATCAACCTCAACCCAACGGTTTTTTCTAATGTCTTGTTTTGGTAATAACTTGCGTGAGCCACTTGCCGTTGATGATGGTAGTGGCGCGTCTAGACCGGGGGGAGGGGCAAGACTACTGCCGTTTACTGTTGTATCAGCCGTAATAGTCGGTTCACTGATCGTTAAAGAATCTAGCGACTTTATAGTCTGCTCAACTTTATCCTCTCCTGCGACCGACTGAGTATACTCAACTCCAGTAGAGGCCCCAGCTGTTTTTGCCGGAGAAAATAAATAAATTCCAACAACAACCAGCAGCGTCGCAATGCCCCAGACGGAAAATCTATAGATAAAAGTTTTTGCTGTAGGAATTTGTTTTGCGGAAGTCACGATTCTTCTCGATTAATTTATTTTTGTTACAAACATTTTAGCGTTTACTTAAACTATAAGTCAATTTTTCTTAAGATAAGTTGGCCTAAATTATGTATAATTATTCTCGTAAATGAATCCAAAAAATAATCTTGGTCGTAGGCGGTTGTTCAATGCACGAAATCTATTTGTGTTCACGATTCTATTGGCTGCTTTGTTTATGCCAATTAAACCAGTAGAAGCTGCAGCAGATACTTGGCAATATGCTTTGAATCGTGCTTGGGAAGTTGATCCTATTTTTCAGTGGGCGAGTCAATGGAACGGCCGCTACCATTTAGGTGAGGACGTAGAGGCCCCCGCAGGTACCCCGGTATATGCACTGGCAGAGGGGACAGTTAAGTTCACAGGAAATTTTCCTAGCTATCAAAACTGGGGTGGCTTGATTCTAATAGAGCATAAAGAACCGAGTGGTGCTAAATCGGTAGCGGCCTATGGCCACCTTAAAGCAAACGACTTTAAAGTCGGTGCAGGCGACACTGTCGATCGAGGCCAATTGATTGGTTACATAGCTAACAGAGACAATAACGGTGGCTGGAAAGAACACATCCATTTAGGCATACGTCCAGGAGGCTATGTTAGTAGTCCTTGGGTGTATTGGGGCCTCTATACTAAGTCAGAACTAAATAACTGGGTCAGACCATCTGAGTTTATTACCGCAAGAGGAATCTATAAACCGATAAGAAGAGTGCCTAATTTGACACAAAATAGATATGACACTGCCGTTGGTGTAAGTCAGGCCCGTTTTGATAGTGACGAAGCCAGCGCAGTTATACTAGCGAGTGGTGAGAACTTTCCAGACGCTCTCTCTGCCACTGCCTTAACTCTAGAAGAAAACGCAGCGCTTTTATTAACACGCCGGACTACTATCCCGGGCAATGTTTTGCAGGAGATTGACAGAGTAGTGCCCAATGGAAGTAAAATCTTTGTAGCAGGCGGAGAGGCGGCTGTCAGTAGCTCAGCTCTTGCTCAGTTACCAAGTCACTACCAAATAGAGCGTTTGGCTGGGGCAAACGCTGAGGCCACCGCCGTTGAGATTGCAAAAAAAGTGCCGTCTACCGACAAAGTATTTATTGCCAATAGTCGTAGATTTGCTGATGGTGTTTCTTCTGGGGTTGCCACAGCGACTAATAGGATTCCGTTACTCTTAACAAGGGACGGCAGTCTAAGTCCCGAGACAAAATCTTATCTTTTAGCTAATCCAAGTTTAGAAAAAGTTGAAATTATAGGTGGCCCAGCTGCTGTTCCGGTAAAGGTTGCTGATGAGATAGCAGCTTTACCGACCGTAAAAAGTGTTCAGCGTATAGAGGGGGCAGATCGGTATGAAACTGCTCGTAAAATGATGGAAAAATATGTGACTGATCCAAAGTATGTATTTGTGGCAACCGGCGAGAACTTTCCAGACTCATTAACGGGTAGTTCTTTGGCGGCGCAGGTTGGGGGTGCCCTGTTGCTCTCAAGCTTTAATAAAATTAAGGGCGGTGGCCTAGATTATGCCCGCAATCATAACGATACTATTGTAGATGGCAGAATTTTAGGGGGAACAGCCGCACTCAGTCAGCTGGTCGAAATTTCTTTGGGTTCTGTTTTGACAAAAACACCTTTTACAACGGCAAGTATAGAGCAAGCAAAGCAAAAAATTAAAAATCTATCTGACGGACTCTATAAATCTGAGTATCGGGGAGCACAAATTTATCAATCTAGTCCAACTACAACTGATGAAACTTATTCAGAACTTGTGATTACTGAGCTTGAGATAGGATCAGACACAATTCCAGTGCAAATGCTAGAAAACTGGATGGGTTTAAACACCGGTCATTTATCGACCGGAGAGACCTTAACCAACGGCCTTACGATTATTGATAATTTTATAAGTATGTTGCCAACTACAGCAGCCTTTTACGTCAAAGATAATAAACTTTATTTGATAGAGATCCATAAAGAGCCGCACGAAGCGCGATCAGATTTGGAAAACTTCAAAATCTAAAACTAATTAACGACTATTTCTGCAATTGTCAGGAGCACTATTACTCCGGCAAGTATTAGAAAGACCGTGACCTCAGCCCGAGACTTGGGGTTCGCCTGACAGCAAGCACCGCTACCGCAGTTGGTGCAGTCAGTCATTTATTTATTAAGTGTTTTTACCCGGCTAATGCCGGCGGCCGTAAACAATATCCCCAGTAAGAACACCAGCAAGCCCAGTAAAAACAGACCCATCTCAGTATTGAATAAGGTTGGAGCGTCTAGTCCCCGTTTTTCAATGCCCCACTTATGCCACTCCTCCATAACAATCAGGCTGACCGAAAACCACACAACGCCAGCCATTAATTTATTGGTTAAGGCTAAGCTTGCTAGTTCTAACTTTTTTAAGAGGGGGTAAAAAACGGCAAATCCGATTGTCAGAATAATTCCAACAATTAGAGCCATGATAAATTTTCCATAAAAGCCCATTGATATTTGATCTGCCAACGGCTCTATACTTATGACTCGCAATTCTGGGTAATAGCGAGGGACGTTAACGCCAGCGAGTCCGAGGGCAATGTAACTAAAGGATGAGCTTATGACAAAAAAGGCTGCTGAAATATTAAATAGGCTGGATTCTTTTTTTGGTTTATCCATGTTGTCTCGCTCCATCATTTCTTGATTTATTGGTGAAGATTCTGAAGTATCCATTGGTTTAAAAGTAGCTAGTAAAAGTAAAACCTAGAGTCATAAGGGTGAGAGACAAAAGTCCCAGCATTGTCGCTAATGTTCCATATAATATCTTACGACCCGAGGTGGCTTTTTGCATTTTTCCAAAAAGGCCCAGCATCAACAAAGAGATTGCGATGAATGCTCCGAGAGCAGCAATATTTTCTTTTATCTCAAATAATCCCGTAGCTTGAGGAAATTTTGCATCTAATAAACCGGCTCTGGTTTCCACTCTAAACACTGGATAAATCAGCCAGCCAAACGTAAAAACCAACAGGTAGCTAATTCCAGCGGTAACCCCTGCTGTATTAATGTGCTTCCAGTTTTGTTCTGAGACAAAAAACAAAAAAATGCCACCCATAATTAAAGCAACCAGTAGAACAAAATCTATTATGCCTTTGGTGGCAGCAAGTAATTCGTAAGCTGAATGACCAAAAACTTCCATCTTATAAGTATTGAGACTCTAAAATAATAACTATGATGTGGCCGATTACACTTATGATAGTGGCCCAAGCAAATATCTTATGTACGGCCGTAAACTGAAAAGCCCCAAATTTGTCTTTGTCGTCCTTGCCAGGCTTTGAGCCCTTAAAAGGCAGCTTATTGCGGGCCCAAGGCATCACAAAACAGGTGGTAAAATTAAGAATCAAAAATATGGCGGCCAAGCGTCCGGTCCAGAGACCAAAAAAATGGAGAAGTTCTGAGGACATACTTAAATAATAACATAAATGCGTTGACAAGCTATCTTAGGCTAATTAGGCTAAGATTCTTGTATGTCGCTGATAGAACTGAAAAACATTAGTAAGGTTTACGGTCGCAAAATGGTGGAGAAAGCTCTCGATGATGTTGACCTAAACATCAAAGAGGGCGAGTTTATGGCAATTACCGGACCATCGGGATCAGGCAAGTCGAGTATGCTCAATATATTAGGTGGCTTGGACACACCGAGCGCGGGTACTTACACTTTGGATGGTCAAGATGTTAGCCGCTTATCGGATCGCAAACTCGCCAGTATCCGTAATAATGATATTGGTTTTATTTTTCAGTCTTTTAATTTATTGCCGCGTATGACGGTTCTGCAAAATGTTTTGGTTCCTACTATTTACTCAAAATCCGGTCATAATAAAGAGAAAGCAAAAAAAATATTGGCGCAAGTCGGGATTCCCGAAAAAGAAAAAGCCTACCCTAATCAGCTATCGGGGGGACAACAACAAAGAGTGGCAATCGCGCGGGCTTTAATTTTAGATCCTAAAATTATTTTAGCGGATGAACCGACCGGCAACCTAGATACAAAAACTGCGCAAGATATTCTTGATCTGCTAAAAAAAATTAACCAAGCGGGTAATACATTAATATTGGTTACGCACGAGCCGGATTTAGCCGCTCAAGCGGGTCGTATTATAAAGATGCGCGATGGTAAAATTGAGGAGCGGGCTTGATATGACTTACTTAAGACTTGCACTGGGGACCTTGAGAGTTTTTTGGCGGAACAAATTACGCACTTTTTTGGCGGCCTTGGGCATTTTAATCGGGATCGGGGCTGTCTCGGCCACAATCTCTTTAGGAGATTCCGCGCAAGTGGCCATTGCCTCTCAGATTCAGGGTTTGGGCTCTAACATAATATACGTTGCCCCGGGGCTTATTGATTTTAGTTCCGGGCAAGGACGTCAGCC
>CAYSXT010000022.1:3786-12197 GCA_964435075.1 uncultured Candidatus Saccharibacteria bacterium | reverse complement strand
ATTGCCTGTACCGCTAAACTCCCCACCACCGCCTATGCAGTAGCTGGTATTAACTGAGTCATCAGCTCCGACTATTGTCCCCGTACCAACAAATAGGTTAGCACCTATCACAGCATTACTTGCGTTAGTAATATCTAAATCAACGTCAACAAATTTGCTTTTGGTGACATCAACACCATCAGCATTAGCTATGATTGCTTTAGGACCTCCTAGACCTGCTGAGCTCTCGGTTCTTAATTCTTTTACAACTGGACCAAATATACCTTCTAAAGTAATAGCTGATATCTCAGAAAAGGTAGGATCTATTGTTAATAAATGACCCCCACCATCGATTGTTGTGTTATCTGCACCACCTGTTACTACGATGCCCGTTGATGTACTATCACATGTGACGTCATTTTGAAATACATAAGTTCCGGGAGTTGTAATTGTTGTACTACAATCAGTTATATCGAATACGCTACCACCTGTTGGCTGCCACTGTGCGAAGAATAGATTTTGGTTTCCGGCCGCTATCTGATCTGTCCAAACCATGGCTGGGTTACCGCTGCTGTTTAACGCTAGGCTTGCTTCTTTTGTTGCTTCAGTAGATATAGAAAAATCAGAAAGGACACCCGCTGTATCTTCTGCATCTGTCCAAGCACCCAAAGTAGAGTTATAACGCTTATAAAGCGCTTGTTGCGCGCCACTAACATTGGACACTAAACCAATGTGCGGATTGTTATTAGCATCTATTACCATGTCAGGGTTATAAGAAACAAGAGTACCATCGCCTGTGCCTGCCGGTGTTACATACTCAAATATTCCCGTGTTAGCATGATTGGCCCAAGAGGTACCATTAAACATGCTATAGGCTACTTCGAAATTGCTACCGTCAGATCGTGAATATGCCATTTGAGGCATGCCATTGCTATCTAGGGCTAATTTAGCTCCATATGGCTGTGCCACATAATCGTTGTCGACTGCATCTACTGGACTTCCCGGATTTTGAGCACCTACAAAACCGGTGCCATTAAATGTAGTGTAATTGACTTCGTACTGGGTTGAGGAAGGCCATGGATTATAGTGTGTTTTAGTGAATGCCACATGTGGTTTATCACCTGCATCTACCGCTACACTAGGAAGATCGAACTGTTCGAAGTCAGGATTTGGTCCAGGGGCTGAGAAGACAACACCATTAGATATGTTTTCTTGTTCAAAAGTAGACGGGTTTGTGTCTGGGTCTGGCGTCGTGTAGCCGGTCCAGGTAGTGCCGGTCCAGTGCGTAATAAAAATATCACCCACGCTAACAATACTACTATTAAAGCTAAAACTATTAAACGTAGCGTAAGCTATGACCGGATTTCCTGATGTGTCCAAAGCTATGCGTGGATTGACGACAGAGTCAGTTGAACCTGTGGTTGGTTGATCAATGCCGGCTGTACCATCCATCTTTGCCCATTGCGTACCGTCCCAGTGCGTTACAAACAGGGCGTCTGGGCCATTTTCTTTTGACCAAGTTATGAATGGGTTGTTATTAGAGTCAAGCTGTAAATCTGGATATACACTCAATGTTGAGTCATTACTGACATTGTCATAGCCGGGTACGCCTGCGGCATTGGTCCACTGAGTACCGTCCCACTTGGAATACGCAATATCAGTACCGTTCTGCACTACGACTTGAGGATAATTATTGGAGCCGTATTTAACCACTGGGGCAACATTGGAGTTGCTTGTAAAGCCGGCCTCAGTACCAATGTCATTTTTACCCGGCGTCACACCATCTGCTTGGACAAGGCTACCTGGGGCAGCTTCGGAAGCAGAGGTTCCACCGCTTACCAAGAGATAAACAATGACTGAGCCAACTAAAATGGCAATAATTAAAATAACGACCCAAAGTAGGGTGTTGTTAGCTTTCCCGGTAGAGGAAGCCCTAGATGTTGCTTCTGGCATAGAAGTATTTGGTTAGGAAGTAAAAAAGTGGAACTAAAGCCCTGCTAAGCAAAGCTCTTGTTTGCAATTAGTATACAGGAGCATAAAAAAAAATACACTTATTAATCACGCACTAATCCACAATTTTTCAGTGAGTCAAGATTTAGGTGGCTTTCTGACCCATTTAACCGCCAAGGTGGGCATGACAAAAACGGCCGATAAGTAGGCAATTAAGAGAGAGGTTCCGGCTGCAATCCCAAATTTACCGGTAATCGGCAATAAGCCTGTTAAAACAAAGAGCCCCGCTGTAGTTAATAGGGCCGCTTTACCTAAAGGATAGAGCATATGACCGTAAGTCTCAGCCATGGCTTTTTCAGGGGACAAATTATTACTTAGCTCTTCGCGGTAGCGTAACATCATCTGAATCGCGTAGTCGATGCCCAAACCGACTGCCAGCACGGCCACCGTACCATTTAGAGCATTTAGCTCTACCCCTAAAATAGGCAACATACCTAAGCCAAATGACATGCCAAAAAATATCGGTAAAACGGAGATTAAACTAGCCTTAAAGCTACGATAATAAATCCAAAGTGTAATTAAGATTAATAATGTGGTTATGACTGCCGCAGAGGCTGCCGTGACCACAATTTTGTCCATGGTCCAAGAAAATACCAAAAACTCCCCTGTTGGATTGATCTCAATATCACCTGCGTAGTTATCCGCCGCCTCATTGATAGCATCAGCCATCTCCTTAATCCGATCAGAGTCAGAAATAGCGGGCCAAAACTTGATAACGGTAGCTTTAAACTGGCCTGCTTCTGGTTCATAAACAATATGAGGAAATATCTGATTAGCCTTGAGCAATCTAACTCGGTTAATTTCTGCCTCACTCTCGCTTATAGCCTCCAGGCGCTCCTGCGGATTCTTTGGCAAGGAATCTGCTACAAACCTTGAGTATAGATAAGAGATACTCTCCGTATTAAGCTGATTTTGGATATGTTCGACATCCTCAAACTGGTCCAACCTCTCCTCTAAAGCTTTAACCGCCTCTTGGACTTTGTCTGACGCCACATCACCTTTAAGCAAAATATAGTGAGGGTCATACAAAGAAAAAGTCTCCTGCTCAAATTTGTAGGCCTCATATGTAGGACTAGAATTTGCAATAAAAGAGGTTGGTTTATAACGGGTATCGATCCGGGTAACCGAGAAAAGCATGCCAGCTAAGGTTAAAAACGCAATCACAAACACCCACACCTTTTTAGCTTGGATAAACGCGTAGATTTTTTTGCCTTTTACGTACTCTTTTTCTAGCGTTGCCTCCGATTCAGCGGTTGGTGCGGGTAGCTTTTTAAGCATAATAGCGCTGGCACCAATAATGTATGTAAAGATAAAGGCTAAGCCAATGCCCATTACGACAATAATTGCGTAGATTTTAACTGGCTGGAGACTTGTCAGAAAAACGTCCGCCAAAAAGGCGCTCATATTTATAGCCGTAGTAAGCAAGGCAGCCTTACCAGCCGTTTTAAAGACCTCTCTTAGCGCCTCTTGCTTGTTCTTTTTTCTATTAGCATCTCTAAACCGCTCATTAAAGTGAATGAGATTGTCTATGGTTTGGCCCAAAAGCAGGGGGATAGGCACAATCGCCATAAATGAGAACTCTCTAATACCTCCGAGGACCGCTAGACCAAAAGTCCAGACCAACATGGTGGCTAGAATTGTGATAGGCATCCAAGTAAAGAACCAAGATTTAAATGTGCGATATAAAATAAAGCCGAGCAGCAAAATCAAACCTAAAATTACTAAAGGGCTATTGATTAGCACGCGTCGATCAATATCTACACCAATCAGCTCTGATGAATAGTGTCTTACGGTTATCTTGTCTGTGTAATCAGCCGTAAAGTCGCGGATTTCTTTAAAAATGTCGCGGGCAGCGGAAGAGTCGGCTTCTTCTGAGAGTGTAATGGTAGCTCTAACAGCTTTGACCTTGGGTGCCTCATAACTGCCGGCACCTGCCAAACCACCCGTAAGACTACGGTAGTACCCGAGCTCCGCCAGAGCATCTATTGCGTCTTCATTGGAGAGACTCTTGCGGGCAATCCGCTCAAACTCGTAGGGATCTGTATCCCAAAGATCAAAAATTAAATGATCAACTGTGCTCTGTAGGTTTAACTTATCCGCCCCGAACCTTTCTGAATCATTAGTGGCGGCCACTATATGATCATCAAGCACTGTCGCCAAACTATCGACTGCTACCGGCCATTGGTCCTCTATCTCCTTAAACATGGCGGCTTGCAAGCGAATGTTCTCAACTGACAAGACGTTCTCCCCTGCCGCCTCAAGCGTTACGTGCACCGTTGGTCGTTCTTGAAAGTTTTCCTCAATATAATTTTTTGGACCAGCAAAACTTGGATTAAAAAACTTACCTATGTCAGAAGTCACCGACGCAAAAAAGGCAATGACAATCGCGAGGGCTCCAGTCGTAATAATCACAATCTGGAGAATCCGCGTTGGTCGCTTAAGAATAAGTTTAAAAAATTTCTCTAGCATTAACTCTATACTAGAAACTTTTAGGGCTAGCGCAACACAAGCCTCGGACTAACTATTTTTTAGGTTTATTTTTTGCCGCCTAAAACTTTTTCTACCTTAGCAACAACCTCAGCTGGCGTGGAGTGCGCCTTAATAATATAATCCACAGCCCCTAACTCGAGTCCTTTATCGACATCGTCCTTTTGGGACAGGTTGGTGAGCATAATCACTGGAATATCTTTGAGATCTTTATCCTCTTTTACCTCTTTTAAAACATCAAAACCGTTTTTTTTGGGCATAACGATATCTAGCAGCATAATATCTGGTTTTTGCTCCCGAAGTAATTTTAAGGCTTCTTCACCGTTTTCGGCATGCGGCATGTCGTAGCCAGACAGCTTAAACTTAGTCCTATACATATCCGATAAGAACAAATCATCCTCTGCCAAAAAAACTATTTTTTTACCTGATTTTTTGTCCTCTGGGCTCATGTTATTTTGTTCCTATTTATTAGAAAGTCTTATGACTAAATAGTAACGCTTTTACTAATACTTGTCAGCACTACACATTTACCAATAAAGCCAGGCTATTTACCAAGACGGGTAGCTGCGGATCCAAATACTGCCGCAAATCCTCAGACACGTGCGCTATCTCGGGCAGAGTCCACTCATCCGGCAAAATGCCAAATTTCTCAAATATCTGCTCTCGCATTGGGGTAAAGCGAGCTCCCCCACCGATTGTTAATATATTGTCCATGTGAGCCGGGGTCTCGGCCGGCATGCTGAATAAATCCTCCCACCACTTATCTAAAAAAGTTTTAACCACAGTTGCACTAGTAGAAGGCCAGGTTGTGCTGGGACCCGTCAGACTGCGCTTATGCTCCTCAGCCTCTTCTAAGTTACAGCCATTGGCGAGCGCTAAAGCCTCAGTCAGGGCCTCACCGCCGTAGGGCAAAGTTGCCTTTTGCACCAAATGGCCATGATCATGTAAATACCAACTTGAGGTTTGGGCGCCCATTTCTAAGACGGCGGTTCGGCCAAAGTCAGCTAACGACCGACCTATCGCATGCGGTGCATATTGGAGTCCCGCTAGATTAAGACCAGCGGCTTCAATAGCTTTTTGATAAAAATCGATGATTTGATTAGGCACGATCGCAAAACTCAAGTGGATTAGTTGCTCCGGGTAATTTATTGTCGGTGCTAGCGGCAATATCACGCTGCGATTTACCAGATTTGTGCTTAATTCTGCTTTAAGTCGGGCTTGTGTTTGCTCGATCTGCTTGGGATCGGGCTGATTTTCATAATGGTACTCCCGCTCAACCATAAAAACATCCAGTGGCGATAGGGTTAGTAAGACATCGTTTGCCTCACATCGCGAGGCTCTTGTTAACTCATCAAGCGTCCTAACAATATCCGGCTCCCCTTTTTTATTTTTAAGATAGGGTGTTACCCCAAAGGTTCTGACTACCGGGCCAAGTGGTCCCCTCTCAACTTCACTTAGTTTTAGTGAGTGAGAACCAAAATCAACTCCCATCAAACGTGAGGATCGTCCGGCTTTGCGCGAACCAGACTTGCGAGCAGCAGTTTTTTGGGAAGTAGAAAGCATTTATCGTAAAAAGATTACTAAAAGATTTTACACTATCTTAATCTTTTTAATGATAGTCTTTTCGGACATAAATGACCAAGCAAAAGTCTAAGAAAAAAAGTGACTTTCTTGGAGAACAACGCTTTTTTAGGCCAGAGCCCTCATAAGACGACAATCTTGACGAGGGCCCCGAGCCTGCTAGGCTAATAGGCGTTCTTAACTATTAATCTCTCTATTATGTTTATTCTTTGGATCGTATTAGGCATTGTCGCGCTAGTTATTGTATTCGCTGTTGGCGTTTATAACGGCCTTATAAAGCTCAGAAACCAAGTAAAAGATGCTTGGAGCGGTATTGATGTTCAACTAAAAAGACGTTACAACCTAATCCCTAATTTAGTAGAAACGGTAAAAGGATATGCTAAACAAGAGTCTACAGTCTTCGAGAATGTAACAAAGGCTAGAGCTGCCGCAATAAATGCTAAAACTCCGGCTGAACAAGGTAAAACCGAGAATATGCTATCGGGCGCGCTTAAATCTTTATTTGCCGTATCAGAGGCCTACCCAGAACTAAAATCCAACCAGAACTTCTTAGATTTGCAAAAAGAGTTGTCACTTACTGAGGACAAGATCCAAGCCTCACGTCGCTTTTACAATGGCACTGTTCGGGACTTTAACACCAAACTTGAGGTGTTCCCTAACAACATTTTGGCCGGTGTATTTAACTTCAAAAAAGAAGAGTTCTTTCAAATTGAGGGAACAGAAGAAGAAGTTAAAAAAACTAAGGCTACCCCTGAAGTTAAGTTTTAGCCTAACTCATAGCTAGAGCCTTTTGGCGACTGTTTATACCCACATACGATCCAATAAAATAAAGAGCACCATCATGGTGGTGCTAACTATTTTGTTTGCGCTGGGAATTGGTACAATCTTTGCCTACGCTGCAGATTACGGACCCTACGCTATTGTCTTAGCGGGCGTTTTTGGGGTGCCAAGCACTTTGATCGGTTACTTTGCCGGCGACAAGATTGCTTTGGCGGTCAACCACGCTAAACCCCTCACGCTAGAGAATAATCGAGAGCTTTATCATCTAGTGGACAATGTCGCGATCACAGCAGGCCTGCCTACTCCCAAGATGTACATTATTCCAGACGACTCACTAAACGCTTTTGCCACCGGACGCGACCCTAAAACTGCCTCCATCGCTTTGACTCGTGGCATCATCCAGATGCTTAATAAATCAGAACTAGAAGGAGTTATCGCTCACGAGCTCGCCCATATTGGCGACTATGATATTAGATATATGACGATAGTAGCTATCCTGGTTGGTTTTGTAGTTATCTTGTCAGATTTTTTCTTACGCTTCTCGATATTCGGAGGCGGCCGTCGCCGATCGAGAAGCAACGACGGAAACGCCGGTGCCATTCTATTGATAGTCGGATTGGCTTTAGCAATTATTGCTCCCATCTTTGCTCAACTTATGAAGTTTTCTATCTCAAGAAAAAGAGAGTCGTTGGCCGATGCCAAAGGTGCAGAGATCACCAGGCAACCCGAAAAACTCGCAGACGCTTTAATCAAAATCCACCAGAACCCGCGCCCAGCCCGGTTTGCTAACTCTGCTACTGCCCATCTTTATTTTGCCGACATCTCTCAATTAAAAGGTACCAAAAGAATCGCCAAACTTCTCTCCTCTCACCCACCAGTCGAGGAGCGGGTTAAAAAACTGTATGACATGGCCGGCTTAAAATTTGATGAGTCGTTGCTTAAGGTCAATCAAAGCCCTACTGCATAGGTCATTTACATAGGCCTATTACATAGGCCGATTACATAGGAGAGACTTTTTCTAAAACCTCTAATACAAGCGAGTTGTTAAAACCTCGACTGATTAAAAAGCGAGCTAGTTTTTCGCGTTGCTTTTGTTGTGCCAACTGATCACTACTTGTCGCTATTAAGCGCTCGAGATTATTTTTTTTAGCCATGGCTAAACCCTCTAAAATTTCTCGCTCCCGATCGGGTGACAAGTTTTTCTCAATAGCTCGCGAGATATGTTCCTTTTTAAAACCTTTTTTCCGGAGACGGTGATACAAACCAAAACGGCCATAGGGCTTATGCTCATTATGGTAATTGACCAATTGCTCTGCGAGTAGTTTATCGTTTAAGTGTTTTTCCTCCCGCAGAGTCTCAAAGACCTCCTCGATCTCGTCGGCCATAAAACCCTTGCGTCTTAGTTTGACTAAGAGCTCGTACTCACTATGGGGTCGGCGCAGAATATAGCGCACGGCGATATCGTATATTTTGTCGGGCATTTAAGTTAGATTTTAGGCTTAGTTTTTATCATAGGTTCTTCACAATTAATTAGCTATTGTTAGTGTCCACCAAGTAATTTGCCCTAATCAGCC
>CAYSXT010000022.1:0-3686 GCA_964435075.1 uncultured Candidatus Saccharibacteria bacterium | reverse complement strand
AAGCTAATCAAGCCATGGAATCACCCTCAATTACAACTAAATTCTCGACTAGGCTAAAGAAAGTTTTAAGTTCCGCTGAAGAGACGGCCGAGAGTCTACACCATAATGTGGTTGATACAGATCATCTCTTATTTGCCTTAAGAATTTATAAAGGATCGGTCGCGGCCGAGATATTAGCGGCTAGCCATATAAAGGTCGAGACTCTTAGATCCGAGGTAATAAATAATCATGAGCTGCAAAAATCTACCTCAGCAAAAAAAATTTTGTATACCGGACAAGCTAAGCGAGCTTTGATTAAGGCCACGTGGACGGCCGGACAAAATCAACACCATTTTGTCGGCACAGAGCACCTACTTTCTGCCTTAGTAAACCAGCGCGAGGGTGCTGCCAAAAAAAGTCTGGCCAATCTTAAGGTAAACGTGTCTAAGATTAAGACCCAGTTGAAATTGGTCTTAAAAGGAACCACTCATTTTCCAGACATTACAGAAACTTTGCATTTACGAGCAGCCCCACCGAGCAACCGGAGTAAAAATCAAACACCCTTGTTGTCAAAATTTGCTCTTGATCTAAACCAGCGAGCACTTGAGCTAAAAACTGACCCTGTCATCGGTCGCGAAGAAGAGATCGAGCGCTTAATTGATGTATTAGAGCGCCGTAATAAAAACAATGCAGTTTTGGTTGGTGAGCCCGGTGTTGGCAAGACTGCAATAGTAGAGGGACTCGCTCATTTGATTATTAGTGGGCAGGTTCCTACTGCACTTGCGACTAAAAGAATTTTTCAAATAGATATTACCTCGTTGGTAGCAGGAACATCTTATCGTGGTGAGTATGAGGACCGCCTAAAAAGATTAATGGCCGAGGTTGAGAAACTGGGTAACGCCATAATCTTTATTGATGAGCTACATACAATCGTTGGTAGCGGTAATGTCGGTGGAGCCCTAGATACCGCTAACATGCTCAAAACCACATTAGCTCGCGGCGAGGTTAAGGTCATTGGTGCCACCACACCGGCCGAATACAAGGCCCATATCGAGCCAGATGCCGCCCTGGAGCGCCGCTTTCAGCTGGTTTCCGTCCCTGAGGTAAGTGCCGCGCAAGCCCTGAAAATCTTAAAAGGCTTAACACCTCTATACGAGAGGTTTCACGGAGTAAAGCTTTCACCAAAAGTAATTAGCTCGGCTATTGAGTGGAGCCAGCGTTATGTACCTGAGAGATTTTTGCCTGATAAGGCTATCGATATTATTGACGAGGCCCTCTCGCGCAAAAAAGTTAGCGCCATGAAAACTGGACAAGAGTCGGTTGAGTTTAAAGAGCGTGAACGCTTTGGCGCCCTGGCTCTAGAAACCGAGCAATTAATTTTAGCTGAGCGATATAAAGAGGCTCTGCAAAAAAAGGCGCGCTTAGCACGTTTGAGCGTACGACTTAAAAGGCAAGACCAAACCAAGGTTAATAAGCCCAGCGATTTATCTATTAATGAGCTGGATATCGCTAAGGTTATCTCGCGTATGTCTCAGGTTCCGGTAGAACAAATCACCAACACCGACAGCCAAAGACTCGTTGATTTAGCTAAGAATCTTCAGAAGCGAGTTGTCGGGCAACTACCTGCTATTAAGGTAATCAGCGATACACTGCTTAGAGCCCGGGCTGGCTTGCAAGATCCAAACCGTCCTTTGGGAACCTTTTTGTTTATGGGGCCCTCTGGCGTTGGTAAGACTGAGCTTGCCAAGAGCCTTGCAGAAAATGTTTTTCTCGCTAAAAAAGCGTTGATCAGGATAGACATGTCAGAATTTACCGAAAAGTTTAATGTCTCTCGCTTGATTGGCTCCCCTCCTGGATACGTTGGCTACGGTGAGGGTGGACGGTTAACTGAGGCGGTTCGCAAACAACCCTACAGCGTAGTTTTATTTGATGAGATCGAGAAGGCCCATCCTGATGTGGCTCAAATCTTGCTACAAATTTTTGAAGACGGTCAACTTACAGATGCCGCTGGTAAAATCGTAAACTTTAAAAATACGATCTGTATCTTGACCAGTAATATTGGCAATCGCTACACAGGACAAGGCGAGGTCATTGGTTTTGATAAGGGTGATAGTGGACATGAACCTGGTGTCAAGTCTAATGGTCAGGCTGCGGCAAAGACTACGGCTTCTGACACAAAAACGGCTTTTGACACCACGGTCTCTGGCACAAAAACTGCTTTTGACACAAAAACGGCCGAGATTAAGAAGACTTTGCAGAAACACTTTAGACCTGAGTTGTTAGGGCGTTTGGATAAGGTTGTTGTCTTTAGCCCCCTTGATGAGGCAGCTTTAAGAAAAATATTTAAACTTGAGTTCGCAAAGGTACGCGCGCGCCTTAAAGGTCGCGTAAAAAATATCACTCTGAGTCCAGAGATTATTGAGGCGGCCATTAAGCAGCGTGACCCGGATAGCGGCGCGCGCTTTATCCGTAACTTTATTCAGGAGTATGTCGAGCCAAAACTGGCCTACCACGTAATGTCCGCTAAGACTAAGACAGATATTAAGTTAGAGTGGCTTGATCAAGCCGTAACCGTCAGGCCACTTAAGAAATAATTTATTTTAGCGAGTTAGTATTTTTGGGTGGTCTAAAATCGCCCTGGAATTTATTAATTACCTCAGCCCACCACAGTGTGTGGTATGTCAAAAACGTGGACTTTGGGTTTGTCGTAATTGCAATTTAAAGTTAGGCGAGCCGTGTACTCTTACCTGTGCGGGTTGTGACGCTAAGTCTGATCGCGGACTCACTTGCAGTGTTTGCACTGATCTGGGTAGCCCGCTCGATCAATTGTTAAGCTCGTTTGCCTATGAGAGTCAGGTCTTTCATAAGATCTTGGCGGCCTATAAAGAAGACGGCAACAAACAAGTTCTACCATTCTTAAGTAGACGTTGGTTGGACTGTTGTATAAAAAACCTGAGCTTGCCACAACTAAAGCAAGTACTGGTCATCCCAATACCCGCTACTAAAAAGAGAATGAGAACCCGGGGCTTTAATCAGAGCGAATTACTGGCCAAATTACTAGCAAATAAGTTGCGGCTAAAAATAAGCACGAGCGTATTAATATGTTCGTCAAAAAATCGCGCACAAAAAACCTTAAATCGGGCAGATCGTCGGCTTGCAATCAAGGACGTTTACTCTTTAGGTGATACTAAACTCTCCTCTAGCACCATAATATTAGTTGACGATGTGGCCACGACGCTTGCCACCTTAGAAACCTGTGCGAACCTACTAAAAAAAGCAGGCGCTGCGCACGTCATCGGAACGGTTTTGTCACACGCTAAATAGCTATAAGTCCTCGCGTCTCCTCAGTTGACTAGCGCTCTAAAAATGGCTAGGCTCGCTAAGTGTCTAGCACACAGCCCACGTACAAATTGGTGAGGTACTCAAGTGGCTGAAGAGGCGGGTTTGCTAAACCTGTAGGGTGTGGTTTCACCGCGCCGCGAGGGTTCGAATCCCTCCCTCACCGCCAATTTTCACTGCTTCTTCAACAGCATTTGAAATGTGTTTTGAAATCCACTCGTATTTTTCTTTACTGTTTGCACCTGATGGATTGTAACACTTCACGATAGCGGACAACTTTTTACCCTTGTCTCCGTACGGTATAAAGTCAAAGGGGTTGCTCCCTTTTTCTGTGATATATCCTTTGCTGTTTTTTATTCCGTGGATAT
>CAYSXT010000021.1:0-12238 GCA_964435075.1 uncultured Candidatus Saccharibacteria bacterium | reverse complement strand
TTGATTGATCAAAACTTCCCATTAATTCCAAAAAGAGAACAGCTATATCGGTTATGTTCTTTTCGTCTTGTTCGGATAATTCTTGCGGAATTACAACTGGTTCTTGACCGGTTGGTGCTGAGGGTTTTGAGGTGGTGCCATTATCTTTTAATACTGCAAAAAGATAGAAACCCAAGGCAGCTAAAAATAAGATTCCGATTACTATTATTAATATTTTAGTACTTCGTTTCATTTTGCTTCTCCTTGGCTTTGTCCTTCTTGTTTACACTGCTCGTATGCGCGATTTACGCTTTCGGCGTACTCACTATTGGTTCCTGCGCCATTATAGCAACCAAACGCGCATTGATAATCCCCATTACATTTTTTTAGACAAACGTTTGATAAATAATAGGCACCCGCATCTAGGTTTGTTTCTGGGTTGTATAAATCATCGACTGTATAAAAAGTAGAACCAATTTTTCGGCTAGGGGTGTTGCTATCACGCCATCCATCAAATCTTTTTTCTGGAAAAATTGTTACCTGCGTCAGGCCAATTCCATGGGAGTAGTTCCAATTAAGGCCATGCTTTGGAGGAATTCCGTTTGGCGGATCACTACTAGGACTGTGTGCATCGTGACCTACCGCCTTGGGATCACCAGCAGATTCACGCTGGACTACTGATTGTAAAGCGCATGGCTCGAGGTTATATTTTTTAGCTGCAGCATTAATCTCTTTAGACCATTGTCCGGATGCACCAGGACCTGTTGGTTCTTGACCAGGTCTTGGTGACGGTGGAGTTGTGGGTTCGCTTGTTCCAGTACCTCCACCTGACGAAGTCGGCACCTCACAAGCAACTTGGCTAAAAGGATCCTCTTTATAACCAAGAATGTCCAGAATTGAGCCAACGATCACAAAAGCCAAAATAACAATCACCAGACCAATAATCGCAAACTGTACCGTTTTTTTGGCTGATTCGATTTGGGCTGAGCTTCCGGTTGCAACCAAATATTTAATGCCCCCAACTAAAAGCATTATCACTGTCAAGCCAACCAAGAAGAAGGCGGCATAATAAAAGACGACGTTTATTGTTCCTACTAAGTCACATAAATCACATTGAACTAGCTCTGTGCTAGTGCCTGTTGCGTCACACTGGACTAACTGGGCTGCGATTGTGGTTCCAAGTGGATCCATCACGGCAGCTTAGGTGGTACTTGCGCCAATCTCAGAGATGTCACACTTGAAGGTACTCCAAAAGGAACTACCTGGTTGTAAAATAGTTATAATAGTGCTGACTATTACGAAAGCCAGAATGACAACAACGAGTCCGATTATGGCAAAAATTAGAGTTTTTTTGGCTTGCTCAATGCGCGCAGGAGAGCCCGCAGCCGTAACATACATAAAGCCGGCTACTAAAATCATGATGACCGTTAGACCCACCAATAAATAAGCTGCCCAGGTGAATATACGATCAATCACGCTGATTAATTGACATAAGTCGCAAGGAGGGTACGTCTCGGTCTCGGCACCGGGCAGGGCCGATTCGCACTGGACAATATTTTTGTCTTGAGCGGCCGCTTGCTCGGGTAAGGCAGCCATGCCGATACTAAAAACCATCAGGGCTAACAGAAAGATTGTTTTTAGTTTTTTGGGAAGCATGCCGTTTAATTAGACCGTTTAGTTATTGCGGCTAGTAAGGCGATCTAGCGCTTAGTAATGATCTTATCAATTATGCCATATTTCTTGGCATCTGCGGCTGTCATAAAGAAATCTCTCTCTACATCCTCTTGGACCTTCTCTAGAGGTTGTCCGGTGTTTTTTGCCAAGTGCTTGTTAAGGTTTTCTTTGACGCGCAAAATTTCTTTAGCGTGGATTTCGATATCAGTAGCTTGTCCTTGCGCGCCACCCATTACCTGGTGGATCATAATTTCTACGTTTGGTAGGGCGCTTCTGTTGCCTTTTTCTCCGGCGGCTAGTAAAAATGAGCCCATCGAGGCAGCTAGTCCCACACATATAGTATGAACCTGCGGCTTGATGTATTGCATCGTATCAAAAATTGCCATACCGGCTGTTACACTTCCGCCCGGGGAATTGATATATAAATTAATTGGCTTGTCTTTGTCTTCTGACTCCAAGAACAACATCTGAGCGATAATCAGATTGGCAACGTGCTCGTCTACTTGCGTGCCGAGAAAAATAATTCGGTCTTTTAACAACCGAGAATAAATATCAAAGGCCCTCTCGCCTGCTTGAGTTTTTTCTATAACAGTTGGAACTAAAATTTGATTTCGCATGGAATTTGTTGGTCCTTTATTTATTTAATTTTTAGTAAGTATCTTGGGTGTTATTATACTCAATTCTATAATAATGTCTTCATTATAGGCAGGGACTTAAGATTGCCTGTCCCTAGGAGATCGTAGGTCTTTTAGGCTCGATAACTACTCTTTAGATAGAACGACAACCCGGGTCTCTTCTTTGGGTAGATCCGACTTTTTAATTTTTAACTTGGACTCCGGTTTAATATTGGAGGCGCCCATTTCTTTTAAGAAAGGATCAACTGAGTCTAGCTTGTACTTAAGCTTAGGCAGTTTGTAATGAGTTGGAATTACTATACGGGGTTCTATCTCATTTATAATTGAGGATGCTTTTTTAGCATCTATGGTGCGGTCACCACCGACGGGAATAATTAAAATGTCGCAATTGCCGATCTCAGAAATTTGTTTTTGGGTAAGCTCGTGACCAAGGCAGCCTAAGTGGCAGACTCTGATACCCTCCAGCTGTAAACCAAAAATAGTATTGTTGCCATATTTAGCGCCTTGCTCATTGTCATGATAGGTAGCAATACCTCTGATAGTCACTCCTTTAACGTCGTATTCTCCTGGCCCATCTATTATAAAGGGATCCCCACTGACACCCTTAAATTTCGAATGGTCAACTTTTGGAGTAGCAGCCAGTACTATGTCTACTGCCGGCCTTGGAGGCCTTAAGCCGGTATCTTTTTCGGAATAGGGGTCGATCAAAATTGTGACCGCCTGGTCCGTTTTTCCGACTATTTTAATAAGACCTTGTCCATACCAAGATATGTTCATATCGGCATATTACCACGATGAAATAAAAATACAGCTTTTATGTTAATATTTTGTTATGGCAAATAACTATCCCGATCCTTTAGCCGCAGGAGGCGATCCTAGCCGAATGGATCAAAATGAACATAATCAACAGTATCAACAACAGCAGGCGGAATATCAGCGCCAGTTAGCTGAATATCAAAAGCAACAGGCTGCTGCCGGAGCGTCCGGATCTACTGTGGCTCCCGCTAAATCAAAAATGGGACTCGCGATTACCTTATTAGTAGTCGGTCTTTTATTAGGTGGTGCAGCAGGATATTTTATCGGAGACTTTTTAGTGTTTAGGCCAGCCCAAGAAAAGGCCGCTGCCGAGCGACAAGCCTTAGAGGATAGAATCGCGGCTTTAGAATCCGATCAAACTGGTACTAGCCTCCCCGGAGAGCCGACTAAGAATGATGGAACCGGAACAGTCGATATTCTACAGGGGATTACGCCTGATCCTTTAACCGATGACTGGTCTGTTTATACAAACGAGGAGCATCATTTTTCTTTTAGGTATCCTGCTAACTATGAGGTTCGAGAGACTCCACAGCCATTAGATAACGAAGATCAATTATTTGAAGTAGCGCTATTTCAAGCAGGATCAAATGTTGAAGCAGGATCTGTCCGGGTATATGCAACACCTGCTAACGATGGACCGTCCACTCGTGATGTGACTTTATTTAAGTGGCCCTCACTATTACCAACCGGGTTACAAGGTAAGTCTGCTGGCGCTGGTGTAGCTCCCGGTGTTGAATCAACGACAGTTACCCTCAATGGTAATGCAGCTCTGGAATTAACAGGAGTTGAGGGCAAAGCCTTAACAGCCACTCCAGACGGACAAACTTACACAGCTTACTTTATAGAGGATCGGTTTGATGCTTCTTACTTAGTGGGTACTTGTGGTACTGACCAAACTAAGCAAGAAAACCTAGTTGCTTGTCCATTTTTGACTACCTTTAAGTTAATAGAATAAAGAAGATAATAGAGTAAGGCTTGACTGGACCGTAGTTCTTAGTTAGTCTGCTTTTTGATCACAATTTATTGCTTAAGTCTTTTTTAATTTTGGCTTAAGTCTTGTGTCCGGAGATGGATGGCCTAACACCCGGAACCAAGTTAATTATTAACAGGGCTGTTTTACCGTTTTCTAAAAAACGGCATAACAATGGCAAAACTAACCTCAACAGAAGAAAATTTATTCGCTGACCTAGATAAAGATAAGGGTGCACGTGCACCTAAAAGCTCTAGGGCTGGTAAACAAATATCGAGACAGTCTAGACGTCCTCGTCGCAAAAACGAGCCAGCTGCTATTACCGATGAGACAACAAAGCAAGAGCTTCCAGAGATGCCACATGTCTCGGTGACTGTACCGGCTGATAAGAGCACTATGGAGGATCTTTTCACTAAAGATAAAGATGCTTTTCATGTGCCGAGTGTAGGCGATTCTCTAAAAGCCAAGGTAATTACCCGTTCTGCCAATGAAGTAAGACTGTCTATAGAAGGCTATGGAATTGGAGTTGTTAGAGGACGTGAGTTGTTTGATGAACTTGATGAATACTCAAAACTAAAAGAGGGCGATGTAGTTGAGGCCTCAGTAGTCGAGCTAGAAAACGAGAACGGTGAGCTAGAATTATCATTCAGACAAGCAGGTCGTGAAAGAGTCTGGAAGTTAATTCTGGAGAAAATGACAGCTAATGAAATTTTGCCGGTAAAAATAAACGATGCCAATAAGGGTGGCTTGATTGTTAATTACCAAGGGATTCAGGGTTTTGTACCAGTCAGTCAGCTGACCATTGAACATTACCCACGCGTTGATGATGGCAACAAACAAGCAATTTTGGAGAGATTGCAAAGTTATGTTGGCGAGAGCTTTAGACTAAAGATTTTAGATGCTGATCCAGCCGAGGAAAAATTAATTTTCTCAGAAAAAGCAGCACAGCTTGAGCTTAAGAAAGATCAGATTGATAAACTTGAGGTAGGTGATGTGGTTGAGGGTAAGGTGACTGGTATTGTGGACTTTGGTGCCTTTGTTCAGTTTGATGATATGGAAGGTCTTGTGCACATTTCTGAAATGGCCTGGCAGCGTATCGATAATCCACGGGACATCCTTAAGGTAGGTCAAGATATTAAGGCTCAGATAATTGGTCTAGATGGTGCGCGAATTTCTCTATCCATGAAAAAACTTATGCGCGATCCATGGTTGGATGCCGTTAAAAAATTCTCAGTTGGTCAGCAGGTTTCTGGAACTATCACAAAGGTCACACCTTTTGGTGCCTTTGTGCAGCTTGATGACGATATTCATGGCTTGGTTCATATTTCTGAACTCTCTATTAAAGATATTAAGGATCCGGCAGAAGTCATTGCAGTGGGCGACAAAAAAGAATTTAAGATTTTATCGATTGAGCCAAGTGAGCATCGTCTAGGGTTGTCTATTAAAGCAGTCGAAGCAGAAAAAGCAGGCATTTCGGTTGAACCCGACAAGGTTAGTATTGAAGAAATGGAAAAAATGGCAGAGGCAAAAACTGCCAAGGGTGATACTGATGAAAAGCCCGCTAAAAAAGATAAAGATTTGGTTCCTGATATCTTGGCAGAAAAATCTGAAAAAGCTTTGCTAGATGAGAAGAAACATAAAAAAATGCAGAAAGAACGCAAAGAAGAAAAAGCTGAAAAGAAAAAAGCCCTAAAGTCTGCAAAGACAAAAGAAAAATCTAAAAAATCAGAAGACAAAAAATAATGTCTGGTGACGCCAACCGACAAGCTCAAAAAGACTGGGTTATTGACCCAAGTCTTTTTGACAAAGGAGACAAGATTTTAGTGGGCGTGTCCGGCGGTGCCGATTCGATGGTTTTGCTCGACCAACTAGTCAAACTTGGGGCCCAAAAAAAATTAGAGATCGCAGTGCTGCATATTAATTACGGAATGCGCGGTGAGGAGAGTGATGAAGATGAGCATTTGGTTCAGACTAGATGCCGAGAGTTAGAAGTATTCTTAACAATTCACCGCTCGGATGATCTCTCTATAAGTGATAGCAATCTGGAAGAAGCTGCCAGGACTATCCGGCACAAAGTTTTGAAAGAGACTGCCAAAGAGGTTAATGCTTCTGTCATTGCTCTTGGTCACACATTAGATGATCAAGCAGAAACGATCTTGATGCACTTGATTCGAGGGGCGGGCTTAAAAGGGTTGGGAGGCATGTCTAAACGAGATGGTTTATTGGTCAGGCCTTTGCTTGATGTAAGTCGCGAGTCAGTGCGGACTTATGCACACAAAAACAATATTATTTACCGTGATGACTCAAGTAATTGGGACATGCGCTTTACCAGAAATAAGGTACGCCAGTTGCTGATGCCAATGCTTACCGAAAACTTTAACCCCAACATTCGTGAATCTTTAGCCAATGCTGCTGAAATTTATAAATCGGATGAGGCTTTTTTGCAGGAACTCACAAGCACAATTTATAGACGCTACGTAAAAGAGAAAAAGGGGGCTGTGGCAATTAACGCCAGTGAGTTGCTAGAGATGCCTCCTGCTTTGCAGCGTCGATTGGTTCGTACCATGATCAAGGTTGTCTCTCCTAAATTAAGCAACATTGGACACCGTAAAGCCTTAATGATTGCTCTCGATACTTTAAATAAAAGTGATGCGGGCATGAAATTAGACCTGGGCGAAGGGTTGACTTTAGAGCGAAAAGCCGGTATTCTCACCCTCACTTTGTTTGCTACTGATCTGGGTAAGCCAGACACGTTAGGCAAATCGACAATTAGTAAAGATATTGAGTAGTGGGTAGGGCCCTGATCGTCGTTCGTGCAACCCTCCTTGCGCGTGACGCACGATCAGGACCTTGTCCAGTAAAGTTCGCTAGTAATCTATTAACTGCAAATAATCTAAAATGGCCAAACGCAAAAAGTTTAAACAACCAAGTAAAAGTCTCGTTAAGAACTTAATTTTTAGTACGATCGCTTTTCTCGTGATCATAGGTCTTTTTAGTTTTCTAAGAACGCCAATCGCGCCAGCTCAAGAAGTTTCAATCTCACAACTAGCTACTTCAATTAATGAGGACAAAGTCGAGAAGATCATAGTTAAGGGCGAGGCTTTAGAGATTGAGCTAGCGGATGGTCAAAAACAGAAGGCCGAGAAAGAGACTGGATCTGCTTTAGCTGAGCAATTAACAAGTTTAGGTGTTACCGCTGAGAAAATTAGTGCAGTAGATATTGATATCCAAAACTCAGCTGGCTTAAGCTTTTTCTTAGGAACGGTTTTGCCATTCTTGCTGCCGTTTTTGCTGATTGTTGGTTTTATTTGGTTTACCTTGCGCTCAGTTCAAAGCGGAAACAAAAGAGCCATGTCATTTGGTCAGTCACAAGCACGTGAAACTAACCCCGAAAAAACTAAACGTAAGATTAAATTTAAAGACGTGGCTGGTATGCAAGAGGCCAAGGAGGAACTCGAAGAAATCGTTGGCTTTTTGAAGACCCCGAGTAAGTTTATAGATGTTGGCGCTCGTATCCCTAAGGGTGCTCTCTTGGTAGGCCCTCCCGGAACAGGTAAAACTTTATTGGCTAGAGCGGTAGCCGGTGAGGCTAATGTTCCATTCTTCCACTTGTCTGGCTCTGAGTTTGTAGAAATGTTTGTGGGAGTAGGAGCCTCGCGCGTTAGAGATTTATTCAAAAAAGCCAAGAAAATGGCGCCAGCTTTGATCTTTATTGATGAGATTGATGCAGTTGGTCGTCAAAGAGGAGCGGGTCTTGGTGGAAGCCATGATGAGCGAGAACAAACTCTAAACCAGATCTTAGTAGAGATGGATGGTTTTGAAACCGACACCAATTTAATTATCTTAGCGGCAACTAACCGTCCAGATGTGTTGGATCCAGCTTTATTACGTCCAGGACGTTTTGATCGTCGGGTTGTAATTAGTCGACCGGACATAAAAGATCGTGAAGCAATTCTTAATGTTCATGCTCGTAACAAAGCTATGGCTACAGACGTTAACCTGCATGAGATTGCTCAACGCACACCAGGGTTTACTGGGGCTGATTTAGAAAACCTCTTAAACGAGGCAGCTATTTTGGCAGTGCGTTTAGGTAAAAAGAAGTTGCGCCAGATTGATGCAATTAATTCTATCGAGAAAGTAATGTTGGGACCTGAGCGCAAGAGTCATGTTCTTAATAAAAAAGAAAAAGAGATCACGGCTTACCACGAGGCCGGACACGCTTTAGTCGCCGCTATGCTGCCTAATACTGATCCGGTGCATAAGGTCTCTTTGATCTCTAGAGGATCAGCTGGCGGTTACACACTTAAAGTTCCGAGCCAAGACAAGCACATGCAAACTAAATCCGAGTTTTTGGAAGATATTTCTGTAATGCTTGCGGGCTTTATCACAGAAAAAGAGGTCTTTAAGGAGGTAACAACTGGTGCTTCTAATGATCTGCAAAAAGCAACTGAGCTAGCTCGTCATTTAGTGATAGATTACGGAATGTCAGAAGAGTTGGGTCCGATTACTTACGGTGATAAAGAAGAGATGGTTTTCTTGGGTCGCGATATAGGTGAGCAGCGTAACTATTCTGAAGAAATCGCTGGCAAAATCGATGTTGAGATTCGTAAATTTATTGATCAGCAGTACAAGGTTGCTCATGGATTAATTACTAAGTATCGCAGTAAGCTTAATCAGATTGCTAAAACGCTACTAGAGGTTGAGACTTTAGAGCGAGCTGAGTTTGCCAAGTTTTTTGAAGATGTTCCTGAGTATCCACATAAAAAAAGTGCAGCTGAGCAACATGGATTTACTGATTCGGATGATAAGGGACGGGTTGTCTCGCCTGATACAGAGGGCAAAACTGCAGAAGCTACCGGCACGGCCTAAGCGCGATTTCTTAAACTTTAATTAAGATCCAAGCTACATGCTTATGTAGTCGTGTTAGATGAGTCCCAGAAAAGAGCTGCTTATCACAAAAGTCGCAAACTGCTAATAACTGCACCTGCGGGTTCTGGCAAGACCCGTGTATTGATCGAACGAGTAAAATGGTTAGTCACAAGGCAACACGATGATGCCAAGCATATATTGGTCTTAACATTTGCTCATAAAGCGGCAGCAGAGATTAGAGAACGCTTGGCAGAGCAGGGATTAAAAGAAGTTACCGCTCAGACTTTTCATGCTTGGGCTTTTCGGCTTGCCAAAAGGATTCATACTGCTCCCTTTAGGATGATTACTGAGGAGCAGCGAGCCTTATTATTGCGTAGATTATTGAATCAAATTCTGAAGAATCAAAAAATTAGGATCAAAACAGATCGGTCTTTAGATACACTTAATTGGTCGCGGACGTATTTAGCCCAAGAGCTAATCATGATGATTCAAACGCTGAGACAATTTGGCTGGACTTATGAGGCAGCCAGTTTAGAGATTAAGAATAAACAAATAGTCTGGGAGTTTACAAATTTGATGTTGCAGCTTTGGCAACTTTATGAATCGCTACTCGAGCGGCACTCTGCTTTTGATTTTTCTTTATTGATTAGAAAAGCTGAAGATCAACTGAGGGCTGATCCCAGATTATTAGTGAGGATACGTAGTAAGTTGGAATATTTATTAGTCGATGAGATGCAAGATTCCAATCAGCAGGAGTTAAGGCTTCTGGAGATGATTAGAAAACCAAGTTGCGGTATTACCTTTGTCGGTGATTTAAACCAGGCTATTTATGCTTGGCGAGGTACTTCGCATTTTAAATGGAACTCCGACCAGGTTGTATTACAACGCAACTATCGATCCGACTTAAATATTATTAGGAATGTAAACAGCTTCTTGGGGTTAAATATTTTGGCACAGCATAAGGCCACACATTTGCCAGTCGTGATCAAACATAAACGTTATGAAGAGCTCGAGGTCTTAGAGAAATTAATCCCTGAGTTGTTAGTTAAGGGGTATAAACAGTCTGATGTTCTTGTTTTGGCCCGGGCGCACAATCCGCTGCAAAATATTAAGAAGATTAAAGACAGATACAAGAGATTAAAATTAGGAACTGTTCATTCTGTGAAGGGTCTTGAGGCACCGGTAGTAATCTTGCTTAATTGTAGCGAGGACCGTTTTGGGTTTCCGTTACCTCTGCGTGAGGTAAAACAACCGTTGCTGAAAGAGTTGGCAAATTATGATCAAGCTGGTGAGGAGCGACGACTCTTTTATGTTGCAATGACTAGAGCTAAAGAGCGGCTGATAATTATGAGCGACCAAAAGCGTCCTTCTGTATTTTTAAACCAACTAGATCAGCGGGTCTTAAAAAATGTTACTATGTGAATATTAATATTAATTTATCTAACACAATGTTAAGTCGAATATTTATCGGTGCCCTTGCTGTAGTTTTTTTAGCAGGTTGCACTCAGAGCGGAAATACAGTTAATAAGACAACAGAGCCTCAAGCAAATGTGATTCAAGAAAGTAGTGGCGCTACTGACTCTAATAAGGAGGACAGCAGTTCCATTTCTGTGTCTTTGGTAGAGTATGCTTTTGTACCTAACGTTTTTACCTTAAAACAAGGCGAGACATCCACCTTTGATCTAACTAATGACGGTACTATGACTCATACGTTTACGGTGCCTGACCTTCAAATTGATGAGAGTTTAAGTGCGGGTGAGTCGCGCTCGATAAGCGTCACTCCAGATCAGACCGGAACGTTTGAATTATTCTGCAACATACCGGGTCATAAGGCTTTAGGCCAAGTAGGAACCGTAACAGTAAACTAACTTATTTATTACATTTGGTGGGCGCGAGAGGATTTGAACCTCCACGGATTATTCATCCACTGGCACCTGAAGCCAGCGCGTCTGCCGTTCCGCCACGCGCCCTTGACGTTCTAAACTGGTAGGCGGTAGAGGATTTGAACCACTGACCTCGTCGATGTCAACGACGCGCTCTAACCAACTGAGCTAACCGCCCCTAGTTTGATAAAAATCTAACCCAGATTTGAAATTATTGCCACTTACTTCTATAGTGCTCTATTCCCAATTGTTCTCTTACAATTTCTGTACCTAAAAAGCCTAAAGGAGGGCACAGTGACCAAAAGAACGGATACGCAGATTTACGCCCTTATCGGCGGTGTGCAGTACCAAGACAATCATAACAGTGATTATTTGCTGGAACGTGAATGGGCGAAACACGCTAATTCCTGGCGTGGCCGTCTGCTTCGTAAGCCGTTGGATCGGTGGTACGACGCTGGACAACGTGACAACTACAAGCACTTTTACAATGTCATGGATCACATTTTCTCAAACCGGGCACTGTGCGCTGTTGAGAAAATTATCTTGATGGGTAACATTACTCCTCACATTAGCCGTGAAGGATTTGATGGTTCATTAGTTTATGGCATGTCTCGCGAATTCGATCGCAAAGCTGGCGAGGATTTTCCAACTCTCTGGCAAAAAAGAACTGCGATCCTCGGTAATCGCGATGGTTGGCCGCATCACATGGATTATCCTGAGTTGCAGCCTAGTGTCATAAGCTTCGAACGATTTGAACAGGATTGGGGTGGCCTGACTAAGGTCATGAAAGTTCGAGGCTGGACTATCGTCGGGTTGAGTGCGAATCTTTTTCTGCTTACAAAGCCACACTATCCTCACATATGGCCTGCTGCGCTCTTTAAGTTAATAGCCAAGCACATTCGTGAGGTTCGGGAAGCTATGGAAAGTGCCAGGAAAGGCAAGCTCATCTTGGTTGTTTCTGAACCAGAGGTTTTTGCTGCTCTCACGGATCCACACTTTATTCCCAAGCACAAGGAGGATCTGACAGCTATCACTAATTGTCTTGGTAAACTGCACTGCACTTTTTACTCGCATCTTGAGAGGGCTCATCATGTAAAGTACTATCGAGCCCTTGGACTGGTTCCGAACGGCTGGCCACTTAGACTAGCCTGTGAGTCTGTGCGTTTGTTATGGACAAATCCAAAAGCTGGTAGTGTGGCATACCATCACCTACGCCTCTGTAGCTTGGCTGCTCGCCAATGGAAAAGAATGCGACCGATTCTGGTTCCGGCTCCCCTGGAAGGTTACGTCAGCTTGCATTGGCGAGCGGGGAACTTGCGCATTCAGAGGCATACAAAAACAAAAGACTCCTTTGAGTCTCAGGAGATTTATCCTCCTGCTCGTGATTGTAAATACGAGTAACACCCACCCGT
>CAYSXT010000020.1:0-12742 GCA_964435075.1 uncultured Candidatus Saccharibacteria bacterium | reverse complement strand
TCCTATTGTGTCACCCCTATCTAGACGCGAGATATAAAACTTGCCATGGCCGTCATATAAAAATTCATCACAACTCGCGCCATAAAATGTTTCGGCTCCTGGCGGTATGTCTTTACAGTCAATGTTATCAATCGGTCCCCCCGGAGGGTTTTCTTGGGGTTTTTGTTTAAGTGGATCGCAACCGCTCTGTCTGGGTGGAGGGCAGGTACCGCACGTTTGCTGATTCTCATCAATATCAAACTCACCATGTAGGTGAGTTACACCAGGATCGGTCCACGAGGCAGGGCAATATCTTTTGTCTTCTGCTCGTATGGTAAAAGGATTATTTGGATCTGCGCAATTTTCAAAAGCGGCTGCTATTTGTTGGGCAGTCTCGTCAGTAAAACTGGGAGCCCCAGGCACGCCGCCGAGGTCCCATGCGTAAGCCCCTGCCGAATTTGCGTTGCAGTTAAAATGACAAGAATTTGTTGAATGCTGGCCTTGATACGTATAAACACTGCCCGTTATATCGTGAGTGAGGCCGTTGGGGTTTTGTCCGCCGTTATTTTTATTTAAGGCACAATCTAATAATTGTTGAACCTCCTGAGAAGTTTGGCATTCTCCTTGGGTTTTGTCGCAGCTGCGCGTGGAAGAGCGGTTCGAAGAATCTGGTTCAGAAAAATCTGGTTCAGAAAAATCTGGCTCCGTGGAGCTGCTGCTTGGTTTTTGGGCAATAAAAGTACTAGTTTGATTACGTGCAAAAAAATTCTTGATTGGCTCGCGTGCCAAGTAGCCAACACCCAGAATGACGATCAATACTAACGCACTAACAACAATAATTATTTTTTTATGAGAAGATTTGAACATATACAGAAAGATTGGAGAGCGATTGCTCGTGCAAGATGCCGATTGGCCATTTGTCCCTAATTAGATATTTTTAGATAAAAGAGAATACTAATCAAGCGACAGGACTAAAAGCAATAGCGATTATCGGCGCTGCACCAACCCGTGGCATTCTTAAAAGGTAGACCGTAATCAAGATTCCACTCATGGTCTCTGCAGCGTTGAGCACGTACTTGATCTAATTTTTTGTTTTGACCTCGATACGTAACTGTGCAACTACCTCGTCGATAATATATATTAGTACCGCCAAAGGCAAAGTGGACCCAATTATCATGTTTGATGCATTCGCCAAAGCTGATATCTTTGATAACTTGATCAGGATCATAGAGCTGGCACCAGCCATCTCGCGTAGGAGGCGTGCCGCTCTCTTTTTGCCAGCGACCGCTCTCGATTGCGCGGACAATGCAGTTGGGGTCGCCTTCCGTTAAGCCTGCGTCACAAAACTCTTCCCACTGACTATTAGTACTATTATTTTGCGTGCACTCACTGTAAGTTGTTTTTGTAGGTGGATGATAATAATTAGCATTATTAAAGTAACAAGTGCCCTTACTGGGAGGATTTTGGCTGAGAAGTTGCTGAGAAAATGTGGCTGATTGTCGCGTCCCAAATAATCCTGTAGCCACTATACCTAAAGCAATGATTCCAATAGCCAACGCAGCCCAAAGAAGAATTTTAGATTTATTAGTGTTAACAGTATTTTGAGCCATGGGAAGTAGAAATTAATATTAATAAAAATGTTATTACTTAAAAAGTATAGCGCACTTGATCGCAATTCAAAGAAATGCTTGCACAAGAAGTGTAAAAGTCTTTTTTAGGTTGTTTTTAGTCTTATTCTTCTTTGTCTTTTGTATTTTTTCGTCGGCTTTTTTTCTTTGGCGGCGACAGTTTTTATGGCAGCACGGCGTTCGCGTCGCAGCCCCACCAAGCAGACTTTCTCTAAGGTGTTTGCGCGAGTTTTTTTCTTTGGGTGTGGCATTGTTCGAGAAAATTAGCTTAAAGCAGACTACTAAAGGATTGCGATAGATGCGGTAACCAGTCGAGATTTTGTTTAAAAAAAGGTTACGAGCTTTGTTCAGCAATTGGTCGGGGTGACTGGACTCGAACCAGCGACCTCACGCACCCCATGCGCGCGCTCTAGCCAACTGAGCTACACCCCGTTTTATCTTTTTAAAGTATATTTACCCAAGAATTATTGGTGGACCTGAGGGGATTCGAACCCCTGACCTCGGCAATGCGAATGCCGCACTCTACCAACTGAGCTACAGGCCCAAAACACAAGAACTGTATCTGATCAAAGATATACTGTAAATAAAGGAGGCGGAGATAAGACTCGCACTACGTGACTTTTTCCTCAATTAAGAAAACACAGAAAAAAGAGCAAGAAAGATTATTCTCTAATCTTAGAATCGAACCTCCTATATCGACTTGCCTATTCGTTCAAACTTAGCTAAAAAGCTGCCAATGATTGAGTTTGAAATATCAAAGACATCTAAAAAAAGTAAAGCGCGACTAGGTAAACTTATAACCGAGCACGGGGTTGTTGAAACTCCTACTTTTGTGCCAGTTGCTACGCAGGCAACAATTAAAGCGCTAGAAAGTAGCCAAGTGGTTGAGACCGGGTCTCAGATGTTAATTTCAAATACTTTTCATTTACATCTCAAGCCTGGTGAGGAGATAGTAAAAAAAGCAGGCGGACTTCATAAGTTTATGAACTGGCAAGCCCCACTCATGACCGACTCGGGCGGTTATCAAGTTTTTAGCTTGGGCTTTGGTAAAGATTTACAGGTGGGGAAAATTGCTAAAGCAAATGATTCGGGTCCAAAGCAAAACTCTAAAAAAATTACTGTTACTAACAAGCCACGCGATATTAAAATTTATGATGACGGCGTCGAGTTTAGATCTCCCGTAAACGGCGACAAACTTTTTATTGGGCCCAAAGAGTCGATAAAGATACAAGAACAGTTAGGCGCAGATATCATCTTTGCCTTTGACGAATGTACCGCACCTCAGGCTGACCATGAATACACCAGACGTTCTCTAAAAAAGACGCACGACTGGGCAAAAAAATGTAT
This sequence comes from uncultured Candidatus Saccharibacteria bacterium, assembly GCA_964435075.1. Taxonomy (GTDB): domain Bacteria; phylum Patescibacteriota; class JAUYIX01; order JAUYIX01; family JAUYIX01; genus CAYSXT01. The sequence continues at coordinate 9,788 of CAYSXT010000020.1, read as the reverse complement.
CGATGCTAAAAAATCCGACCAGGCAATGTATGGAGTAGTTCAAGGCGGAAAATTCGAAGATCTCAGGAGACTAAGTGCCAAAGTGATCGCTGACCTGCCATTTGCAGGGTTTGGGATTGGTGGTGAGTTTGGTGATGACAAAAAAGGGATGACTAAAATGATCGATTGGGTAATAGACGAGCTGCCGAACGAAAAGCCCCGACATTTATTAGGCATTGGTCATTTAGAGGACATTCCAGAAATAATTAAGGCGGGTGTTGATACTTTTGATTGTGTTGTTCCGACTCAGTACGCACGGAGAGGGATTGCATTTACAAGAGAGGGCAAACTAAATCTTATTAAAGCAATTTTTAGGGATGATTTTCAGCCCTTGGATCCCCGTTGCGTTTGCAGTGTTTGCCAAAATTATACCCGCAGCTATCTACATCACTTGTTTAAGGCAAAGGAAATATCGGCCATGTCTCTAATGACTATGCATAACCTCTTTTATTTTAATGAATATGTTGTAAACGTGCGGGCTCAAATAAGTTCAGGAAAAATTTAAAATGAGCACTTTAGAGGAAGTTACAAAAAGCTATGACTTCGAACTGCCCGCAAATCAAATTGCATTAGAACCAAGCTTACCCCGCGATGCTGCCAAACTTTTAGTGTTCGATAGCGAAAACGACTCCATAACACACAGTAAATTTTCGGCCCTCCCGGATTATTTAGCGGAAAAATCACTCATTGTTTTTAATGAGACAAAAGTTTTGCCAGCGCGACTGCCAATGAAAAAAGAAACTGGTGGTCAGGTGTCTATTTTATATATCAAAGAAGAGCAGCGACAAGGTAAACAAGTTGTAGTGGTGATCTGTGAAAAAAAATTATCGCCGGACCAAGTTTTAAAATGTGGAGAATCTGAATTTAAAGTTATAAGCAAGGATGGGCCCTATTACTCCCTAAAACCACTAACTCCTAATTTTGACATAGAAGAGTTGCTTACTCGTAAGGGACAAGTCCCGTTACCTCGCTATTTAAAGGCTACTCCTCTTAAGCAGGACCAACTAAAGACCAAATATCAATCCGTCTTTGCTAAAAACTTAGGCTCAGTGGCAGCCCCAACAGCCTCACTACATTTTACAAAAGAGCTACTCGATAAAATTAGAGCAGGCGGCCATGATATAGCTTTTGTTACTTTACATATTAGTCTTGGAACTTTTGCCAGTCTCAATGCGCAAAATTTCAGTGAGAACAAATTGCACGAGGAGTCTTACTCCATCTCACGGGAGACAGCTGATAAAATTTGGGAAGCAAAAAAATTAGGACGACCCATAGTCGCGGTAGGTACGACAGTGGCCAGGACTTTAGAGTCAGCATTAGCAGGCGCAGAGCAGCAGTTATCAGGCAAGACCGACCTCTTTATTAAACCGGGTTTTGAATTTAGGGTGGTGGATCATTTAATCACTAACTTTCATGTTCCGCGCAGTAGTTTAATGATGCTAGTAGCAGCTTTAACGGGTCGAGAAAAATTATTATCTCTGTATGCAGACGCTATTAATCAAAATTATAATTTCTTCTCATTTGGCGATGGGATGCTGATCAGGTAGTCCGTGTCTCCATTTTGCTTGGCCAGATCACGCACTCCGTTTTCTATCAAAGCGGTAGCATCTGTAATAGAGGTGCCCTCCTTTATATAGAGAGGTTTGCCAAACTTTATTTTTATCAGAGGTCTTAGCCCCCAATTGAGTTTTTTTGTTCCTATTGGTAATAAATCGTCAGAGCCAGATATATAAACCGGAACTGATGGTATTTTCATCTCTATGGCTACGAGGCCCGTGCCTTTTTTGAACTCCTGTATCTTTTTGTTACGAGTTACTTTACCCTCTGGGTGATACAGAATAGAAAAGCCTCGATCGATAAGCCGTCCAGCGTATTCAAAAGAGGATTTAACCTGGCCGTAGCGCGAAAAAGGAAAAATATTTACAGCAAACATCAAGAGCCCGTGCCATTTTTTAATATCTTTATTTTCAAAAAGCATGTCGCTTGCTGCTGCAATACTGGAACGGCGGCGCAAGCGACGCGGTAAGGCTCGCATGACAAAACCAGAATCAATTCCAGAGATGTGATTGATAAAATATTGAGCAGGACCTTTTAGGTCATCGAGGTGATCCCGTCCCTCAACCTTAATCTTGGCAATAAAGAACATAAACGGCCAGACTATTAGTGTTTGAAGGATTGTTCTTAGAAAAATAATGAAAGGGCTAAGTGGCCACTCTTTAAATGGGTATCTTTCGGTCTTTTGGTTCTTATCAAGAACGCTTTTTTGAATATCTTCCACGGTGGTGTCAACGGTAATGGCGGCTTCATCCAAAATGACATTAAGATCTTCTTCAATAGTGGCTACTAAAGTTACACGTGCCAATGAATCCATCTTTAAGTCCGCAACCACTTTTTTATCCGGAGTGATGGCGCTTTGGGGTAGGTTTGTAAGTTGCGAGATGATATTTATTACCGGATCGCTTGTATTTGCAGCTGGTTTTGTCTCTCCCAGATTATCTTTGGCGGCGGTTTTTTTGACCCAATCAATAACGATCTCTTTTTTAATTTTTTTGGTAAGGGTTCTTGGAAAATCAGTCTCTGGCCAAATTGAAACATCTTGTATTCTTTGGTGGGGTTCAAGTTTTTTATTTAATTCGACTATGATTTTCTCAGGGTCGACTTTTTTATTGAGCTTGGGCAGCAATACCGCATGAATAACGAATTTGTCATTGATCTCAAGACCCAAAACTGCTGCATCATTAAGATCTTTAAATTCCTTGAGCTTATCTTCGAGCTCGTCAGGATAAATGTTCTCGCCAGCGGGCGTGACGATCAAATATTTTTTTCTACCTAGGATGTGTAAGTGTTTTTCTTTATCGAAAAAGCCAATGTCATCAGTGTGATACCAGCCATCCTTAAAGGCCTCAGCGGTTTTCTTAGGATTTTTGTAATAGCCACTAACTACATTATCTCCACGAACTAAAATTTCTCCGTCCTTTGCAATTTTAACTTCTACGCCTGGTATCACCGGACCAACCGAGTCCATTTTGCGGTCACGGTATCTATTTGCGGAAATAACTGGTGATGTCTCAGTAGCTCCATATCCTTGCAAAACAGAAACCCCAAAGGCCTCCCACTTATGACCTACTTCTGGATCAAGCGCGGCTCCGCCAGAAATTATTGTATCAAGTTTACCGCCAAAATTATGTAAGACTTTTTTGGCTAGATATCGTTTTACTCCTCGTGGTAATCTCGGCGCCAGTCTATAAAGTGTTTCTAATTTTTTAAATTCGCCAGTCGCTTTAGCTTTTTCCTCAACTCTTTGGAGAACCAACTTTATAAACTCTGGAACTGCTGTCATTTTAGTTGGCTGGTCCTCGGTCATGTTCAAGGTAATATGCAGTCCTGAGATCCGGGCTGCTTGCGTTATAGGTATGCCAACCGAGAGGGGAACCATGGTTCCTGCTACTTGTTCAAAAATATGTGACAGGGGCAAAAAGGAGAGCATATGATCGCGATGAGATACGATATCCAAATCACGCATAGAGGCTATGTTGGCCAAGATGTTGCTATGTCTAAGCTCCACACCTTTGGGCTCGCCGGTGGTACCTGAGGTAAAAAGTATTTCTGCTAAATCTTCATTTTCAACCTCAACTTCAGAATAAGTACTTGAAAGTCTCTGCCAATTTCTAAAAAATAGTTCTACCTGTATATTTTCGGGTCCTTCAATAGCCGGTAGAGTATGGCTTTTGAAAATTAGCTTGCTTGCTGTAAAATCTGCAATTTTTTTAACAAACTCTGGTGTGTTTTGCGGTGCTAGGGGTACAACAGATACACCTTTTAATTGGCAGCCAAAAAATATGGCTATCCAATAGGGTGAGTTGTGTGTCCAAATTACCGCGCGGTCACCAGCTTTTAGTCCGCGCTCATCAATAATGTGAGCGACCACCTGGCTCATTCTATAAATATCTTTGTATGAAAACTTTAAGGCTCTAAAACTGGGTCGCCAGATAAACGCTGTTTTGTCCTCAAAAAGTTGTGCTGCTTCCGCAATAAACTGCCCTAGTGTTTTTATTGATTTTACGTCGAGCATCGGACTATTTTAGCATGGCGACTACAATCGCCAGGGCGTAATCTCCATCGTGGCTTATTGATACGGATATCTGGCTAATTTTTTTAGCGAGTGTTGCTTCCAGAATGTTGAGTTGGGGCTTTTCCTCTCCATTTTGAGCTATTTCATAATTAGTCCAGTTGCCGGCCTTTTGGTTGAGTGCTTTGACGGCTGCTTCTTTAGCGGCAAATATTCCCGCTAAATGTTCAGCACTGTTATTTGCCGATTCGGATGGATTAAATAAATTTTCTAAAACTATTTTTTTAGATTGGAGTGCTTTAGAAAATTTAGATATTTGCACAATATCGCAGCCCGTTTGTATTTTCATAAGAAAAGTTTAGCAGAACAAGTTCTGTTAGGTGAGTTTCAAGGTTAGTGGATTTAAATTTTGGTGGACCTGAGGGGGTTCGAACCCCTTACCTCTCCCATGCCATGGGAGCACTCTACCAATTGAGCTACAGGCCCATAATACGTAACCAAAAAAATAGGTTATTTCTAGCCTAATTACAAGAGTTTAGGCTTAAACTGGAATGTCTCGGCTGTTCCAGCGCCAAAGCGCTACGCTGGTGGCAACGATGCTAAAACCAATAAAGACAGCTATCGCTGTTTTGTCGATTGTTCCACTAGTTAGTGCTTGCGGGTCAAAATAATAAAAGAACGACAAATATTTGAGACCCTCGAGACTCTCTTGGAGGCGCGCTAGAATATTAAGAATATACATGCCAAAGAGGGCTCCACCCGTAATAAATAAAACGCGACTTTTATCGCTCAGCCAGCTCGATACTAAGAAGCCCAGGCTTAAAACTGCCCAACCAAATAAAAGACCGAGCGCGGCCATACTTAAAATATTATTAAAGTTAACTTCAACACCATGAAGTTGAGCAAAAGGTACGATCATTAAAGTTGAGCCAGCGGTAAAAAGAATTAGCATGCTGATGCTCGCAAAATATTTACCAAGAAAATAAGTTATCCGGGAGACCGGCTTAGATAAGACTAACTCTATCGTACCCTTCTCGATCTCAGTAGCTAGACTTGCGGCTACTCCAACATTCAGCAGGATAACCAACAGAGGCCAGACAAAACTAAATTGCTCGGTGGCTAAATAGCCCTCAATTGTAGAAAATCCTAGGGCGTCCACTCCCACGGCAGCAAAAAACCCTTCGGGGAGGTTAGCGTAAGCGGCCTCAATGGCTTGGGCTGACTCTGAAAAAGTCGGAAACAGAGCAATTAATATTTCCAGCATCCCAATGCTAACAATAAAGTAAACAAGAAGAGATATTTTTCTTGTTTTAATAGTAGTAATTAGGATGTGCCAAATTTTATTTAGCATAGTACTCCAAAAAAATGCTTTCTAATGACGCCCGTTTAATTTCTAGGTTCTTGATTTTATAGTTGCTTAAGGTTTTTAAGGCTGGTTCTATATCGCCACTTACGTGCAATGAGAAACCTGTAGGTGTTTCTTCGCGGACCTCTATGCCGGCCGCTTTTAGTTCTTCTTTTTGGATAGGATCTGCAAAGGCAACATTAATTGAGTAGAGCCTTTTTTGTTTGAGTGTTTCTATATTCTCGGTTGTCACCATTTTGCCCGCTCGAATAATACCGACGCGATCACTTACTTTTTCTATCTCTGTTAAGTTGTGAGACGACATAAAAACGGTAGAACCCTCGGCCCTAAACTCCTTCAGAAGTTCATAAAATGTGTTCTGCATGATCGGATCGAGTCCATTGGTGGGCTCATCTAAAATTAAAAGTTTAGGCCTATGCATTAAGGCGAGGATTAATCCAAGTTTTTGGCGATTACCGGTCGATAGTTTGCCTGCTTTAGTGTGAGGGTCAAAATCTAGACGTTTTATTAGGTCTTTCGTTGAGCTTATTTTTTCTTTGGTATGAGTGGAGTCGTTGAGATGATTGATATAGGCAAAGTGTTGTTTCCCGTTCCACTTATCATATAAGGCGAGAGTATCTGATAAATACCCGATCTGCCTCTTGAGCTCGACAGCCTCTTTTTGGGCGTCTTTATTTAATATTTGTATGTGGCCGCTATCGGGTCGTAAGAAATCCATCAAACAGCTGATTGTTGTGGTTTTTCCAGCGCCGTTTTGGCCTAAATAGCCAAATATTTCACCTTCTTCTACCGAAAAGGAGATGTCGTCGACAGCCTTAGTTTTACCGTAATGTTTGATTAAATTCTTTACTTCGATTGCTTTCATGGCAATACTTGAACATTAGTACAGTAACAATTTGGAGACAACTGGCTTATACTGTGTAACGTAAGATTATTAATAAAAGAGCATGCCAAACCAAACTGCAAGTAAAAACAATAAAAATAATGCTGTCTGGATTTTGATATTAATTTTTGCACCGCTAGCTACCGCAGCGATAGCAGGAATAATTGTTTTTGTAATTATGGATGGTAAGGCGCAGACGCTGGAATCCCAATTAGATGATGCCAATCGATCCGTAATGGATTTACAGGAGATAGTTAAAGGTGTCCAAGATAAATCAAATGTTTTAGAAGAAGGAAAAAAGGAGGTCTCAACTGATGATCGTGAACTATTAACCATAGATAATACTGACGAGATCGCAGCCAAGTATGCAGAATCAATTGATGGCCGCCCAGATTACTGCAGCTTTAGTGAAAAGTTCAATAATGATCCAGCAACTACGACAGAACATTTTGAGGATCAATCTCTAGGCTTGGCTGTTGATATTCCATATAATCCCGATTGGGCTACAAAAGAGTTGAGAGTTTTACCTTATGAAGAATTTAGTCGGACGGTTATTTCTGACCCACCCCAGGGCCTTGAGGGGTCGGAAGAAACAAATGCGGGCATTAGCTATGGTCCGTTTACTGTTTTTGAAGGTTGTGGTTGGATTAGGACCGGAGGGATTTTAGTTACGGAACAACGATCGACCCAAGAAGCAATAGATGCGATTAAGGATCTTTATGGATCTGGGGGTGATCCCACCTTTGATCCGTTTATTGTCGAGCCAGTTGTTGATCAAGTGGGTGCACTTACCGTGGTAAAACACAATGCGGTTGGTCTTTGCGGTAATGCCACCATTGAAGTCATTGGTGATGACTATAACTATGTCTTTACCAGTCTCTGCGCCGATGATTTTGATGAGCTCGAAGACATAGTAAAGTCTGTCGAGTTGATTTAAGACTATTGGTCGGGGTGGCGGGACTTGAACCCACGACCTCGCGAACCCGAATCGCGCGCTCTACCAACTGAGCTACACCCCGTAGTAACCAAATTATGCTGGTACCCTCGATAGGAGTCGAACCTATATTCCCGCGTTAGGAGTGCGGTGTTCTATCCATTGAACTACGAGGGCATATTTACCTTGCCTCAATTCAACCAGTCTTGATCGATCTGGTCAAAAGTTTAAATAAAATAGGGCGGTCTCTTATATAAGAGACCGCCCGTTAAAGTTAAGCTACCAGGCTCGTCCTGATCCAAAGTAGTAACCTTTGGAGACACTGACGTACCAACCCAGGGTCTTAAAGTAAAACCCTAGGTCAGCCTTATGATCGCCGGTGTAATCAGCTACTAGTCTGACGCTTGAACCATAACCGTTGCCAATGAGTCTGAACGTGTTATCCGGAACAAATCTAGACCCGTTGGAGTTCCAGACTATCCAGACTCCACCGGTAGATCCGAAAAGGTTCCAGAAACAAATGGCGTCAGCCTTATTGTCACCATTGATATCAGCGACTAGTTGCTCGGTTGAGCCATGACCGTGTCCGGCTGCCCACTGGACATAGCCGGTAAAGTAGCCGTTGGTTTTGCCATAAGCTACGTACCAGCTGCCGGTGTTGTTGAAGAAGACCAAGGCATCGGCCCGACCGTCGCCATTAACATCTGCCATCAAGCGTCGGTTTGAACCGACACCATGACCGGTGAGAACTCGCTTCCAGGTGCCGAAGTTACGGCCATCAGAAAGAGAAACGTACCATTTGCCGTTAACATAGCCGACAAAGTCTTCGCGGCCATCGCCATTGACGTCAGCCATAAACTTGTTGTTCATACCTCTGCCGATATTGACACCGGCGCGGTAATACCCAGCAAACTTATAGCCGCGTGATTTGGCAACGTAGAGCGAGCCGGTGTTCTCAAAGAACACAAGTACATCCGCACGTCCGTCGCCATTGATGTCCCCAACATACTGACCATTGGAACCAACTCCGTGTCCGTAGATCCAGGTTTGCAGAGGTGCAAAGCTGGAGCCAGTGGAAAGAGCAACACGCCATTCGCCGTTAGCCGGGTAGTAACGTACAAACTCTTTGCGACCGTCGCCATCAAAATCTCCAGCCTTTTTTACGTCATAGTAAGTAGAGCCTGAGCCTCCCGAGTGCTGAGTCACGAAGTTGTTGGGCTCGTGCCAGGCGGAAAGTCCGGCGGTAGTTCGGGTGTAGCCGGCCAGGTTGGCCCCACCGGCGTAACCGTTTTTGCGGATGCCGAAATGCAGATGGTGCCAATTACCACTAGGGCAACCCGGGTAGTCGGCTACTTTGCCGATGTATTGCCCTCGGCTTACTGAGGTGCCATTTGGTACCAAGCCTGAGTGCCAGGCTGGATTATAGATACCACCTTGTAGGTGACCCAAAGTAGAACAAACCTTAGTGCCATTAGTGAGAGTGTGTTCAATCACTACAACATAGCCGGCCTTTCCTGGTTTGTTGTTGCAGGCAGATGATCCATAACCAAACGCTAGTCCGGCAAACTTTACGACACCATTAGAAGGGGCAACTACGACAGTACCGGTTGGCGTGCGGCTGACCTTAGTGTCCTGTGCCAGATGGTAACCCCTAAAGTTGAAGTTGTACTGACCAAAACCAAAGCCACCATCTTTGTAGTAGTTCCAATTATTGATTGGAAACTGAAACGAGTCCGAGCCGGCATAGGCCATAGTTGAACCTAGGCAAAGAATGCCCGCGACCAAAAATCTGAGAAAGTTCATGTGTCTCTCCTATTGTTCCGAATTTATTAAGTTAATGAACTAGCTAGAGCTTGCTCTTTAACTCATTAAGAGAGGCTAAAAAAAATGTTATAGATATCTAAAGAAAGCTAAAGCTGTCTGCAATTTCTAGTAGATCCTGTTCCGCCCCGGCGTTTTGTGCTGTGCTTAAACCAAAGGTTTTGCCGTCAACTCCTACAAAAAATACAACAATTTGATCTGGCACATTAGGCATGATGCTTGGGCCATTAGAAGAATAACCCGGCAACTTAAAGTCGTAGCGCATACCGCCAGTTACTAAGCTGCTGCTCACATTAGTTGGAATACCACTGGCCATATAATCTGCAACAGAACTAAAATTACCTTGGTATTCGACGGCTCGTAATTCACTGCCATAGACTTCAACCGCTATATGACTTTGAGGGCCAGTTAAATCAAACAAAGGAACCGCAGCACCCTCCGGACAACCTTCAAAACAAGAAATGTTCTCATCTACTGTGTAGTCTTCAGGATAAGATATGCTAAAGCCATGTTCTGGCTTACTCAGCATATTGCCTAAATTAGTAGAGGCGGCTTTAGTAGGAGCTTCTTCTTTTGTGCTTACTTCTATATTAGTAGTTTCATTAGTATCAACTTCGTTAGTACTATTAACTACCTCGTCCTTGCCAAACGGACACGAACAGTCCGCTATGGGTGA
>CAYSXT010000019.1:0-13017 GCA_964435075.1 uncultured Candidatus Saccharibacteria bacterium | reverse complement strand
TTGACTATGTATGTTCCTATTAATGGAAACATTCTCAAAACCTGCACATCGGATGAGTGACTAGTGTAAACATAGGGAGTTCTGGTAGCTGCAGATACTAACCCGGCCGTAATCCCTTGAGGAGTAAACCAATGTGCATACAAAAGATCGGGCTTTATTTTTTTTGTGAGCTTTCTTAGAGCAAAATATTCTGCTGCTATTAAGAACGGAATTAATAAGTAATAGGCTTTATTTTGTTTTAAGGTTGGCACAATGCCACGGCCCGCTAATTTTTCTAGGCGATGTGGCCACGCATAGTGAAAACGATACTCATCATATTTATTATGCCGAACAAAACTCTTTGTCTTAGACCGAGCATCGTGGGGAGCCAATACTGAGAACTCCATATCAGAATAGTTGTTCTTTAGTGCAATTATTTGATCTTTAACAAAAGCCGGCACAGGATCAGCATCATTTGCCGGAAAAGTGGAAGCGATAACTAGAACATGTTGAGTTTTGTTTGCCATATCAGCAAGCGAACATTACATCATAAGCCCCACCCTTAAGCAAGTTGCTTTAAGATCTTTTTACGTTATCTTTATCCTATTCAAAATATGTCAGTTCCAAACACTATAAAACGCGATAGCGTACAAATACCACACTTAGAGCCCAAAATGTCTCATAATACAGCCCTTAAACTGTCAGTTTTAGTGCCCATTTATAATGAGAAAGATACCTTATTGGCCATTTTAGAAAGAATTAGAGCGGTTGATATTAATAAGGAGCTTATCTTAGTCGATGATGGATCCACTGATGGAACCCGTGAAGTCCTAAAAAAGGATGTAGAGGGAAAATTCCCTGAGGTTACGGTTAGGTATCATGAGCATAATAAAGGAAAAGGTGCTGCCATCAGAACCGCTATTAATGCCTGTACTGGCGATGTTGCAATCATCCAGGATGCAGATTTAGAGTACGACCCCAAAGAGTACCCTATGCTACTCAAGCCTATTATCGAGGGTAAAGCTGATGTGGTTTACGGCTCACGCTTTTTAGGAGGACCACATCGAGTTCATCTCTACTGGCACAGTGTATTCAATAAAATGCTCACGACTTTGTCGAATATTATGACCAACTTAAACCTCACCGACATGGAAACTTGCTATAAGGTATTTAAGACAGACATAATTAAGAACATTAATCTCAAGTCAAACCGCTTTAATTTTGAACCTGAAATAACAGCTAAAATTGCCAAAAGCGGCTGCCGAGTATATGAGATTCCAATTTCCTACGCAGGCCGTGACATATCTGAGGGCAAGAAAATTGGCTGGAAAGACGGAGTGTCTGCCTTATGGACTATTTTTAAATACAGATTTTTTGATTAGATCATCGGTCTCCATAAGATCAACTCCTGCTTTTTGACCCAAGTATTTTACCCTGTTAGAAAAAACTTTTTCACTAAATTCTTGGGATCTGGCGATTGCTGAGTGCATGATTTTTTCTTTTCTAGATGCTTTTAAATTATTAGCTACATCTAAGGTTACTTTTTTTAGTTCCTCAGAATCTCTCCAAATAAAGCCGTTTACTTTATCTTCGACTATTTCAGTTTGTCCACCTGAAGCAATAACAATTGGGATGCAGCCTGCAGACATTGCCTCGACCGTAGTTATACCAAAATGTTCTTGTTTTTCTGGCTCCGAGTTTTGATCAGTACCCATACCAGTTGCATGCCAATAAATACTGGCTTTTTCATAAAGCTTAGCTAGTTCACTAGGTGGTTGATCTATATGAAAATTAATAGGATATCCTTTAGCCTCTTGCATGACCTCCATCAAATAAGCTCTATTTTCCGGCTCTGGTCGTGAGCCCCCAGCTAAATGAAGCTCCCATCCCTTTAATTGATCTGTATCAATCAATTCTTTGAACGTCTTAACAAGTTCTAGCTGTTTTTTGCTATGCCCTCCGATGAAAAATCTCCCAACATGCAAGATGACTTTAGATTTTTTGGAAACAGAAGGATTATCTGTGAGAGAAACAGGTGGTGAAACAATTTCTATCTTTGGAATAACACTCAGACCAGCTTCGGCAATTTGTTCAAGCAGATGTCCTTTAACAAATTCAGAGTAAACAAAAATTCCATCATAGGAAACCAACTGTCCTTTTGCGTAATCAATCGTTAGTTTATCCGAAGGAAAAGGAAACTGACAAATAAAGAAACTTTTCTTGCCCAAGGGGTATACAGGTGGAACAACTTGATTGCCCAAGGCATAAAAAATGTCATAGGGCTTACCATTCTGCGCTTCATCTAAACTAACAGATCTAAGTTTGCCGATATCCAAAGATAATTCTTTTGCTACGCTCTGTAGTCTCATATTGCTCCATAGATTTGGGGTCACCAACTCTATTTCCGCTATACCCTTAAAAATACTAGCGAGGCTAAGTAGATACCTCTCACCTCCACCGGGGGATATATTATAAGGAGAAAACAGGCCAATTCTTAGGGCTTTCTTTGAGGTCACATTTCTGTTCCTAGCTACTATCCTAGGCAATACTGGATCGAAATCGTTCTCTGGTAAAGTGCCTGGACCATTTTCTATTCTCTGTTTCCATCTAGCCATAAACTTCTTGCGGTTTACTTCTACAATGTTATGGAGTTGTTTTTTCATTTTTGCATCGCGACTTGTTGCACCTTCAAAATGATTTATTAGAGTTGCGGGATTGTAATAAGTTTTAAATCCAAGTGCCTCAATTTTAAGACACAGGTCTGTATCTTCGTAATAAGCCGGATCATATCTATGATCAAAACCTCCCACCTTTAAGAAAAGATCTTTCTTAATTAAAAGACAGCTAGCAGAACAATAATCAACCACCTCAAGATTATTATAAATATCCTTTGAAGGATCATCATGTTTACCCCTCTGGCTCACCTCTCCATTCTTCAGCACCATAGAACCTGCCTCTTGTAGTTTGCCATCAGGATAAACTAGCTTAGCACCTACAGCACCTGCCTTAGGCTGACCCTCAATTACCGTAACCATATTTTCTAACCATCCTGGCGTAACAGTTACATCATTATTCAGGAACAATATGTAATCACCTTTTGCATACTCTGCTGCAATATTATTTCCCTCACCAAATCCACGATTTACCTGTATATCAAGCAAGCGGGCTGGAGCTAGACTCTTTTTTACTCTCTTAATATCAGCCTCACTACTGCCATTATCTATTACAATTACTTCGAAAGGTACCCTCTGGGTATTACTCCAAACCGAACGTAAACATTCAGTTGTAAACTCACTTTTATTGTAGGCGATTATTATTATTGAGACTTTTGGCTTAACCGCGTCGTACCAGCGCCAAGGTATTTGCATAGAGGCTCTTTCCGCAAATTCCAAGGCCCGAGCGTGTCTCTTCTCGGCCTCACGATATTCTGATATTAATTTTGCATCTAGTGCTTTTTCTGCCGCCAGCGAATATTCTTTTCTCTTACTAATTATCCTCTTTAATCTAATTGCGAACCATCTTAAAGGCTTTGTTATTAACCAAGAACTCGATGATCTAATTTTCTTTAGCTCATTAGTAAGCTCTTGCGTATAGGCATTACTCGCAATAAAATCTTTCTCCAGTTGAGAGCTCTTCGCAGCTGATCTTCTTAAGCTCTGCAATTCAGATAGCAAGATATTAAGCTGTTTACTTTTGTTAGAAAGTTCTAACACATTACTTTTAAACTCCTTTGCAAGGGAATTTTTTTTCGAAATCGCCAATACGCTTTCTCCAAGCTCAGCAAACAAGTCAGCAATTTGTTTAGATTTTTCAGTATCCTGATTGCATAATTTCTTGATTGATTCTGGAACATTACGTCCAACGCAAAGTACGCCTAAACCATGACTATGTGTAAATAAGAATGAAGGATATTTCTGCTTAATTTCTTCCCAGTATTTCCAAATTCCAAAGTCTCTTTCTCTAACATTTGTGTCATGAAACAGGACAACTGCCTTATTACTTAGTTTATTTTGCCAAGTCTCAAAATCATTCTTTACCGCCTCATAAGTATGAAACCCATCAATATGCAAGAGGTCTATACTCCCATCTTCAAATTGTTCTTTTGCTTCGTCAAAAGTACTCCGCACTAAACTCGAGAACTTACTAAAATTTTCGTCGTGATATTTCTTAAACTCTTCGTACACGGACTCTTCATAAAGATAGCTATGCTGATCGCCCTTCCAGCTATCTACCGCATAACACCTAGTAGATGTTCCAACTTTCTTTACTGCCTGACAAAAAGCGCTATATGAATCTCCTTTGTGAGTACCCAGCTCTACAAAGGTCGCAGGCTTTAATTTATCTATACACCAGAATGCAAAAGGAATATGACCATGCCAAGATCTGATATCGGTGAGCCGTTTAGGCCGAGAAATTGTAGCTATTGTTAACCAGTCGCCAATTAAGTCGTCATCAGACGAAATAATATTATTGACCTCAATAGGCCCTGTCGTTACATTTTTTGTAGATAATTGATGCATATAAAGTTTTTTCTAGCACCTTATATTGATTGCCACAATCCTCTATATAAGGCTTGATATTATGCCCCAATTGACAATATAGGTCCATTTAGATAGCCTCTCTCTTACGGTGCTTCTACCAGAGTGGTCACACCTGTTCTCATTCCGAACACAGAAGTTAAGCACTCAAGGGCCGATGATACCGCTTAGGCGGGAAAGTAGGTTAGCGCCGGTTTTGAGGAAAACGCCCCTAAAGGGCGTTTTTTTGTTCTTCTAAAATTATTCTTATAAAAAAAGACCAGCGAGTGATTTTATTGTTATGATAAAAAGATGTCACTTAGTTCTAGCTTCCGCCGCTTTCCCCATAAAGTCCAAGCCTCTTATGTAAGGAATACTGTTTTTGGAGTAGAGAATAGCTTAGTCTCGACAGTAGGCCTTTTATCAGGTGTCGCTGTCACAAACATTGATCGGTCAGCCCTCTTGATAACTGGTCTTGTACTAATTTTTGTCGAAGGATTTTCGATGGGAGTCGGAACATATCTCTCAGAAACATCAGCCTACGATTACCTAAAGAAAAAACACCCCACCAAAAGAAGTAGGCGCACCAGCTTTCGTAGGATTATTGGCTACTCTTTAACAGGCTTTTTGTCCTACGTTATTGCCGGTAGCGTACCTCTCGCGCCGTATTTCTTTATTCAAGGGTATCAAGCACTAGTAACATCTATAATCTTGGCATTAATAGCTTTGTTTATTTTTGGCATGTTGGAATCAGATTTCGCCAGAGCAAAAATATGGCACGGTGCACTCCGTATGTTCATTATTGGAGGAGCTGCTATTGGGCTGGGAGTATTAATAGGATTAATCGCTGATATCATATAGCGGTTTTTAGTGCTCGGCCAAAAAAACTTGCTTTTTATTACCCGACAGGCAAGTCTGTTGTTATGGAGAGGTGCCAGAGTGGTCGAATGGGGTGCTCTCGAAAAGCACTGTGCCCGCAAGGGTACCGTGGGTTCGAATCCCACCCTCTCCGCCAAAAAATCACACATACCAATCTAAGAAAAAATAATGTCCGCTTACTTTTCAAAAGACTTCGTAAAGTTTCTCAGAGAGCTCGACAAAAATAACAACCGTGACTGGTTTAATAAAAATAAAGAACGCTACATTAAGGAGGTAAAAGAGCCGTTTGAAAAGTTGGTATCAGACTTAATCTTAAGAGTCCGCGGTAAAGACCCTGAGGTTAAGATCGAGCCCAAAGAGGCCATCTTTAGAATATATAGAGATGTCAGATTTAGCCACGACAAAACACCTTATAAAACGCATGTCTCCGCAGTAATTGGTCCTGGCGGCAAAAAGCATAAACCCGGTACTTTTGGGATTTACCTACAAATAGATTCTAGGGGAACCCACATTTATGGAGGAGTTCATCAAGCGGGACCGAGCGAAATAGAAAAAATTAGAAAACACATTGTCGCCAACCAAGCCAAATTCAAAAAACTGCTTGAAGAAAAAAAATTTAAGTCACATTACAACGAAATTATTGGTGACACTTACAAGCGCATTCCAAAAGATTATGAAGAAGCCGCCAAAAAACAGCCACTCCTTTGGAACAAAGAGTTTTATTACAAAGGCTCACTCCCAGCCGCAAAAACTACAAGCTCAACACTCGTAAATGACGTCATGAAGTTCTACGAAGCCGCCATACCTCTCAATAAGTTTTTCGCAGCTGCAATAAAAGCCAGAGGATAGTACACTGCCCACATGATAAAAACATTACGTTGGGTTCTACCTATCGTGTATTTGGCCGTACTATTTATTCCGGGCTTTCACTTTTTCTATTCGAGAGGCGGTTTTGGTTTTTTAACGGGCACATCTGCAACAGAATTCGCTAGCTTAATATTTCCATTGTTTGGCTTGTACGCTTTTACCCTGGTTTGGGCCCAGCTAATGATTGGTTCTAATATGCTGCCACTTGAGAAGGTTTTTCCAAATATTCTTAAGTTTCATGTTGCGCAAGGCATTTTTGTCTTACTTTTTGCTCTAACTCATCCCTCATTACTGTATTTATCCGGCATAGACAAGGGACCTTACCCGGTCAGCTTTAGGGCAATCGGCTCTCTGACACTACTATTAATCTTAATTACTGTAACAACCGCTCTATTAAGAAAGGTTAAATTTATGCAAAATAAGTGGCA
This sequence comes from uncultured Candidatus Saccharibacteria bacterium, assembly GCA_964435075.1. Lineage (GTDB taxonomy): Bacteria > Patescibacteriota > JAUYIX01 > JAUYIX01 > JAUYIX01 > CAYSXT01. The sequence goes on along the minus strand of CAYSXT010000019.1, from coordinate 6,347 downwards.
CATTCTGCATATTGCCAACTACATCGTATTTTTAAGCGCCTGGATTCACAGCTGGTTAATTGGCAGCGATATTACAACCTCACACCTAAAATGGGCTTGGTTAGTAGCCGGCCTTTTGGCTATTATCAGCGCCATCGCAAAACTTAGCCGCTATCTCAAGCTAAAAAAGACTATAAACGCATAATAACTCGCCAAGACTACCCAAGCAGGTTAAAATAGGGCCGTATTAAAAAGGTTAAATTTTATGAAACTTCCTGCCCTAAAAATTCCTGCCATAACTATTAAGTCTATATTCCGCAACATCAAACAGCGTGCACTTTTGTTAAGTATAGTTTTGCTAGCACCTATTGTTCTCTCTGCGTGTGGTGCCCCCCAAACACCACCTACAGTATTAGAGTGGTGGACGGTTTTTGAAAACCGCCAAGCTTTTGGCGATCTAATAAAAGAGTATGAGGACGATAATAATGTTGAGATCCGGATTACGACTTTTCCTTTTGCCACTTACGAGGACGAGTTAATCCGCGCGATCGCAGCCGGCAGGGGACCGGACATTTTTAGTATTCACAACAGCTGGCTACCAGAACACCGCGAATTACTTGCCCCAATCCCAGTTGCAGCTGATTTTGCCAGCCTCCCAGAGGAGGAGCGTGCACCTTTAGAAAACCAAATTACAGAACTGCCAGGGCTCAGGGAGTTTGTTAATACTTACGTAGACGTTGTAGCCGATGACTTTGTCTCTGAGGGACGCGTTTATGCGGTTCCTCTTTATGTCGATAGTTTGGCGCTTTTCTATAATAAGGATCTATTGTCGACAGCGGGATTCCCATCCCCACCAACCACTTGGTCAAAATTTTCAGAGATGGCCTCAGCGCTAACCACAAAAGATGATCAAGATAGAATCATTAGAGCCGGTGCTGCCATGGGGGCAGCCCGTAATATTAATCGCTCAACTGATATTTTATCGGCCCTGCTAATCCAAAACGGAGTTGCCGCAGTAGATTCCACAAGACAGTCAGTCACCTTTAACCGAGAAGTTACCTTAGCAGATGGAACAGAAGTAACACCCGGCCTTGATGCTCTTACTTTTTATACCGACTTTACTAATCCGACTAAACCAAATTATAGCTGGAGTAACGACCCAACCATTTGGTACTCAATCGATAATTTTGCGGCAAGCGACGTAGCCATGATGATCAATTACTCCCATCAAGCACCAGAAGTGCGCGCTGCCAATGCTAAATTAAACTTTGCAGTGGCGCCGCTACCCCAAGCCGATGATTCTCGCTTTGACGTTACGTATGCCAACTACTGGGGCCAAGGAGTCTCAAACTCTTCTGGTGTACAAATAGACGCTTGGAACTTTATTAATTACCTCAGCCGAGACGACAATAACTTAACGTATCTGCAAAACACGCGGCGCCCGCCTGCTAAAAACAGCCAGATCGCCGCTTTTGCCAATGACCTAGATTTGGGTGTATTTGCTGATCAAGCCCAAACCGCAAAAAGCTTCTATACGCCCGATTTAAACCTTACGGAGACCGTATTTGCCCAGGCCATCGAGGACGTTAATTTTGGCCGTCGCACCCCCGAAGATGCCTTTAACGTGGCTGCTAGCCAGTTAAATCAACAGCTCTTAACTCAGGACTACCCGCCTACAGGCATTTAGGGTAATATTTAAACAATAATTATTAATAAAGAGGAACTTCCCATGTTAGAACATATTCAAACTATAGCGGTAAAATTTATTGCTGCGGGTCCGAATCAGGGTCCGAATCAATCTATTTTAGGAGATGAAGCTATTAGTGGAACAGATCTTCCTACGGGCACCTTTAATGGTGTTATTAGCAATGTAATCGTTTGGGCTTTATCAATTGCAGGTGGACTTGCAGTTCTTATTTTGATCATAGGTGGAGTACTTTATGTGACAGCCTCTGGAAACCAAACTCGACTAGAGCAAGCTAAAACTACTATCAAAGGAGCAATTATCGGTATCGTAGTTATACTTCTTTCTGCTGTAATCGTTTATGCAATTCAACGAGCTATCTTATAATCAGGTCATATTTAGACAATGCTGGATAAACTTTCACTGCTAGCAATAAGAATTGCCGCAGATCCAACGGGCACAGGCGGCGGAAGTACCGGTACGGGTGGCACTACAGGACAAGGCATTAATATACCAAGTGGCATTCCTAACCCGACCGGCACTGATGGTGTTACTTTCACCTCACTTATTACAGGTATAATTAATTGGGGCTTAAGTGTCGCAGGGGGTGTCGCTGTATTAATACTAATAGTCGGCGGCTTTTTATATCTAACAGCTGCTGGCAATCAAGAGCGGATAGAAAAAGCTAAAAAGACAATTAAAGGTGCCATTATCGGGATTATTATTATTCTTCTTTCTGCAATTATAGTAATCACAATTGGCAAAATACTATCCCCACCAACTGGGTCAAGCTTTTAACGCCACCACTAACTACAACCAACTAGATAATAATATTTAAGATTATTTGTGCCTTTTTTGGCTAATGCTATAATATCTAAGTAATAAATTCTTAACTAATCACAAGGGGATTAAAAACCTATGAAAAAACTTTCCAACACACTTATCCGTTTTGGTGCAGCCGCATCAGTATTAGCGGGAACTTTAGCCGCCAAATCAGCTTTTGCCCAAGGAGCACTGCGAGACTTACCTACAACAGGTGAGACCGGCCTAAGCACATCTGGTGTTCGTGACACTATTATCACGATTATCTTTTGGGCTTTAGGAATTGCAGGATCTGTTGCAGTTCTATTCTTGATTGTTGGTGGTTTCCTTTACATCACCGCTGGTGGTGACAGTGATCGCCTAGACAAAGCCAAGGCCACTATCAAAAACTCAATTATCGGTATCGTAATTATCTTACTATCTCTAGTTATCGTCTTTACTTTGAACACGATTTTGTGATTCGTTTGTAAACACGAAGATAAAAAAAGAAGCCCGTCGAGCGCAATGCAAGACGGGCTTTTTGGTTCTCTCTCCTTTCTTAGAGAGGCGGACCCTACGAGGGGGGTCCGCGGTAGACATCGGGTAGACTGGGCCTCTTGGTAGAAACGCCAGTCCTTTGCAAGTGCGCCTGGGGCTCCAAGAGCACTTGTGGAGTGAATCGCATCTCAGGACGGTGATCCTGAAGCGCATAGTAGGGATTACCGTGTTCATCCATGGTCATCCCTTTATTGAACTCCTTGCTGGTAATGTCGTCCGCAGACAACAACTCAGGTCGGAGGTCGTTCACCCACCCGTATCCGATGAGATCGGGGTAGTCAGCAGTGAGGCGTACCTCAGCGCCCTCCGGTAAATCCTTCAGGAGACGAGAGTCACCACAGCACTTAAGCTGCAGAAACTTGACCTTCGACCTGTAGGATCCCCGATTGATCTCAGCTTTGACCCTCAAGGGATAGCGATTGACGTTCGCCACTCTGAGGGTGTTTTTGCCGAGGGGTTGGTTCTTCTTTCCACTCTGTGTAACCTCGCTGCTCGAAAACAGTTTAGAATACACCGGCATCAATGCATGTCCTGCAATAAAGAGGACGAGTGTTGTTGCCGTGACAAGCTTGAGAACCACTTTGGTACCCTGCTTCATGGGCAAGTCCCAGGCCGCGGCCATCAGTCCCAGCAAAACCGTCATGCCAATGGCCATAGCCATACTGACGAGATTGCCGTACATACCGGTCATGGCGAAGGTCACATAAAGACCCAGCTCCACAACCAACACAAAACTGATGGTACGCCGGAGCCAGAGCACGGTCTGGTACGTTCGGGCAAATGGCTCAAATGGTGGTGCTACAGTGGCACCCTGCCGAATCAGTGCCAATTGGTCAGCACCGATTCGCAACATTTCACCACCTGTCCGCACCATGTCGATCAGCAACGCCCCTCCCAACGGGAAAGGTGCTACCAGCGCCCCGATAACAAGGGTTATGAGGCACATCACCAAGGCTGCACCAAACAGCACTAACTTGACCGAACCAGAGAACAAAGGCCCCAAGGGGCCCGTATTTCCCTGAACCAACCCATTGTCGACGAGTAGACTTCCGCCTGCTGCGATTACCAGACCACCAACACCGACAAAGGCATTAGCAACCAGAAGAAAGGCAATCACCACACCAACAGCAATGAGTCCTGCTCGGATCTCCTGCCGGTTACGACGCGCAAAGCGCCCCATGGTTGTGATGGCATCATCCAAACTACCGGTGGCAGCCTGGATAAAAGAGCCGTAGTAAACAAAGAGAATGGCTAGCGGCCATTTCCAGAAACGCTCCATAATTATACTCCTCTCTCGCGTCCAGTGATGAGCCATCGCAGCCCACCAAACAGACCTCGAAAACCATCTAAAAGGGTACGTGGGTGTTCTTGTTCGCGTCGCTCGATCGCACGGATCTCGCGACGCATCCTATTGGCGTGAGTTTTCCTGCGCTTTGCAAACTTGGCAACCGGCTCACAGATTTCTTTAATCTGAGAACCAACTACCTTGTCCGCATATTGTAGCGCGGGAAGGATGTCCTTGTTCCAGCCAGGCACCTTATGCCCATTTTCATGAAGCCAATCAATCATCTCCTTGAAGTTGCTAGCTCGCTGTTCGCGATCCAACATCTCCTGACGGAGTTGATCAACCATGTCACGCATAAGCATCTCTACTTCCACGCGATTCATGTTGTCCTGAGACTCAACGAATTTTTCGATCCACTCTTTGCGCTTAGCGCAACAACTGGCCAACGGCCAGTTGTTTTTCACCACGTCGTCGTGTCGAAAGTGAAACAACTTGGCATGTAGTGCTGCCTTGCGCAAGAGAATATCCTCGGGACAGAGGCGTCGTATGTGCACTTCGGTGATATCCTCACCATCTTTGTCTTTTCCGATGAGAACTTCACATGTATCGTAATCCATGATCGGATCAGTATTGAGTTTCTCAACTTGACTGAGATCCTCTTTTAGTGCAGCAAAGCTTTTCCGAAAAGAATCCTCGATTGTTTTCTTGATTGCGGCCTTTTCCTGAACTGACTCGTCTTTCCTGGCGAGGCCCTTAATTCTCCTCTCGCGCCTACTCCAGGCACGTGTCAAGAAAAGGTCCAAGTTGAGAGGCAGCTCGATGATGCCTATCAGGGCACCAGCGGCGGCATGAGCCATGCCAAAAGTGTACTTTCTAACCTTCTCGTCGAGCTTGTTTAGCTCATCTAGATTGTCAACGAGCCAGTCACCGCAGTCATCTCCTGCTTGAGTGATCTGACCCTCCATCGCATCGGCTAAGACCTTAGCCTTTGGGTTCTTAGCCCAGTCTTTCCCTTGAGAAAAAATTGAGCTGAATAACGAAAAGAATGACTTCATGGTTTTAGCCATCTCAGTTCTCCTTCCTAACTATAGAGTTAGTGTTAAATCGCTACTCTTCATTCGAGTGCGACTAGTAAATTGTCAAAGAAGCGGCCTCTAAAGAGGGTTCTCTCCAGGAGCAGAATTGCTCAAAAAAGAACTACGAAAAATAGCACATATTGCCAAAAAAATCAAGTCTAGGTACAGTACGGGGGTTATTTAGCCCTTTTAGGGATTATTACGCATATATGGTTAAATAAACCTTAATTAGGGCGAGTGGTGGAATGGTAGACACGCCAGGTTTAGGACCTGGTGGATGAATAATCCGTGGAGGTTCGAGTCCTCTCTCGCCCACCAAAAGATAGCCAAAATAAAACCCAAAAAGCCAAAGTAAGAGCCTCGTAACAACAGGGGTTACTAAAGTTTGTGTTATAATTCACAAACTATGATGAATCAAAACCCCCTCAAAAATGCGTTAGAACAACTTTTAAAAGCCTCGGCTATTGCCAAGATCGATGCCAATATTGTAAAACAACTGGAACATCACAATCGCATAGTTGAGGTCTCAGTCCCAATAAGAAGAACCTCATCCAAAGAGGTAGAAGTATTTAAGGGCTTTCGCGCCCAGCACAATAACGCTAGAGGACCATTTAAGGGTGGCATTAGGTTCCACCAAGGGGTTACCCTCGACGAAGTAAAGGCTCTCTCACTCTGGATGTCCTTAAAAACTGCCGTGGTTGATATTCCGATGGGTGGTGGTAAAGGTGGAGTTATTGTTAACCCTAAAGAGTTAGATCCAAAAGAACTAGAAGCTCTCTCGCGATCGTATGCCCGTGGTATCGCCGATGTAATTGGTCAAGAAAAAGATGTCCCCGCACCAGACGTAAACACAAACCCACAGATCATGGCTTGGATACTAGACGAATACGAAAAGGTAATCCGCAAAAAAGCACCAGCCGTAATAACCAGTCAAACCGTGGACGAACGCGGCAGTGAAAGTTTT
>CAYSXT010000018.1:3203-13062 GCA_964435075.1 uncultured Candidatus Saccharibacteria bacterium | reverse complement strand
TCCTCTTGATCCTTTTCAAACGTACAGCCCTTATCAGTACATTTGATTTTTCCACGGGCTGCAAACACTAACAGACTTTTACAATCGGGACATTTTTCGCCGGTAGGTTTTTGCCAAAGCGCAAATTCACACTCGGGGTACTTGTTGCAAGCATAAAATGTTCTTCCTTTACGGCTGCGCTTTTCTATAATGTCCCCCTTGTTACATTGCGGGCAGGTTGCGCCTGTTTTATTTTCTATCGGCTTAATGCCTTTACAGTCAGGGTAGCCAGTGCAGCCCAAAAAAGGACCAAAGCGTCCACGCTTGATTTGCATAGGCTTGCCGCACTCCGGACATTTTTCGTGAGAGTGTTCTTTCTCTAACTCTTTTTGAGCTGCCTCTTCTTCTTTAAGCGGCTTAGTGGTTTTACAGTCAGGATAACCGGTGCAGGCCATAAACTTTCCAAAGCGACCAATTTTAATAATCATTGGCTGTCCGCATTTCTCACACTTTTCGTCAGTTTTTTCTTGTGTTAGTTCCTCTTTAGAAACTTCCTTGTCCTTTACCTCTAGATTTTTATGAAATGGCGTATAGAACTCCTTAATAATCGGGACCCATTCAACTTCACCGCGAGCAACTCGGTCTAAGTCGTCCTCCATTTTAGAAGTAAACTTAAAGTCGACAATTTTTGGAAAATGTTTTACTAGAACATCATTTACAAGGCGACCAATGTCGGTCGGCCTAAACTTTTTCTCTTCTTTTTCGACGTAGCCACGATCCTGAATTACGGACAGGGTTGGTGCATAAGTAGAAGGTCGTCCAATGCCTAGTTCCTCTAAAATTTTAATTAAAGAAGCATCACTGAAGCGGGCAGGGGGCTGGGTAAAGTGTTGCAAGCCCTTTACATCATTGAGCTTGAGTTTGTTTTTTTCTTTTAGCTCCGGTAGTTGAGTTTCTTTTGATGTGCCACTCGGACCAAAGACTTTTTGAAAACCAGGGAACTTTACCACCAAACCATTAACTCTAAAGGTTAGTTCGTCAGCCTCAATATCTACGGTAGTCGCATCAAGAATCGCATCCGGCATTTGGGAGGCCATAGCTCTACGCCAAATCAGGTCATAGATTTTATACTGCTTGGCGTCTAAGTATTGTTTTATCTCCTCTGGTGTACGCCTAAAGCTAGAAGGTCTTATTGCTTCATGAGCTTCTTGAGCTGACTTCGACTTGGTTTTATAGGATCTAGGAGCTGCGGAAGAATATTCTTTGCCATACTCTTTTTCTAAGACTTTTTTAGCCTCATCTAAGGACTGCTGGGCTAAATTAACTGAGTCAGTACGCATATAGGTTATCAGTCCTACTGAGCCCTCTTTGCCTATATCTATACCCTCATATAGTTGCTGAGCCAGCACCATAGTTTGCTTAGCTGAATAACCAAGTCTTTGAGCAGCAGCCTGCTGCAAGGTTGAGGTCGTAAACGGTGGTGTTGGGGAGACTTTGCGCTCTTTTTTTGTAATCTTTTCTACGACAAAGTCAGCTTTTTTGGCTTGCTCTAGTAATGAATCAGCTGACTTCTTATTTTTAATATCTAGCTTGCCAACCGCCTTACCTTTATTTTTTACCAAGCGGGCTACAAATTCTGGTGGCGTTCCCGTTTTTTCTAGGGCTGCCTCAAGTGTCCAATACTCGTCGGCCTTAAAGGCCTCGATCTCTACTTCGCGATCTACGATTAAGCGTAGTGCTGCAGATTGAACTCGGCCTGCAGACAATCCATATTTAATTTTCTTCCAAAGAAAAGGGGATAGTTCATAACCGACTAAGCGATCTAACACACGGCGAGCCTGTTGGGCATTAATCAAGTTGTCATCTAACTTTCTTGGATTCTCTATAGCATCCATAATCGCTTTCTTTGTGATCTCGTGAAATACAATTCTTTGAATCTTATTTTTTGGCAACTTTAAAGCGCTAACTAGGTGCCAACCAATAGCTTCTCCCTCACGGTCTTCATCAGTAGCCAGATAAACAGTATCCGCCTTGACCGCTAGGGCTTTGAGCTCAGTAACAACTTTTTTTGCTTTAGCTGGAACAGCGTATTGCGGTTCAAAATCTTTATCAATTTCAATACCCATTTTGCTTTTCGGCAAATCGCGAATGTGGCCAAAAGAGGATTTAACTTTATAGCCTTTGCCCAAGAACTTACTGATAGTTTTGGCTTTGGTTGGTGACTCTACGATGACTAGTGATGACACAGTGCTCCTGAAAATAATGCCAACCGTCGAGTCTGTCAAATCTTAAGTGTATAAGTGTTATTCGCTAACCTTAAAATCTGCCCATCTATTTCTAGTTTTGAGAGGTCCATAGTAACGTCATTAATAGGGCGCTTAAGAGCTCTGGCTATTTCTTCAGGGGCCTTTGGATTGCCCTCTAAACAATCCATAATGTCTCGCTCTGTGTCATTCGGTAATCCAGTCACAAGGGTTTTAGGAAGTTGATTAATAAGCTCATTTTTTATATCTAGGCTATTCCTTACTAATAGAGCACCTTGGCGAATCAACTCCAGGCTTCCTCCAGAGGTTTCTCTATCTACATCACCAGGCAATGCCATAACCGAGCGATTACTTTCAAGAGCGGCTTTCGCAGTTATTAAAGCACCGCTCTTAAGCCGCGCTTCGATAACGACTGTGCCGTAACTCAGTCCTGCAATTATACGATTCCTGAGAGGAAAATGATGTTTAAGAGCCGGGGTCTCACCGGGAAATTCTGAAACCAACAGCCCGCCAGTTTCTAGAATATTTTTGGCTAGCTGTTTTTGCCATGAGAGGAGAGGATAACTCAGCCCGCCAGCGACTACACCGATGGCTTGTCCATAATCGACAGCCGCCTCATGTGCCCAAGAGTCCACCCCATAGGCCAGACCCGACACAATAGAAAATCCAGCCCGAGCTATATCGGAGCCGATAATCTGAGCATGTTTTTTACCATAGGCAGTCGCATTGCGGGAGCCTACGATGGCAACGCTCGGGCGTCTTAGTGTTTCTAGGTTACCCCTGCAGTAAAGTGTCGCTGGCGGGTCTGCAATTTGTTTAAGCAAAGGAGGGTAATTTTCGTTCGTTAGTTTTAATGTTTTTATTGCGACTTGATTAGGTCCTAGCGACATGTTCAAAGGCTATCAGAGCAGAATTAAAAGAAACTAAAGTCTAGACATTTATCAATTACTCTGCTAGTTTTATTTTGCTCTGGAAGGATGGGATCGAATTCGTACCACCTTTCATACTGTCACTGATCTTTTGCCGGATATGTTCGTGCCAAACCGAAGCTGACTCTACGGGGTACAGGCCAGATAAGTTTGGATAAGGACCGTTCTGGATTCTGATTGAATGACAGCAAGCCCCCTTTACCCCCTATACTTTTTCGATCGAGTATAGAAAGAAAAGCAAGGATAAGGGCTTGAGGCCGAGGACACGTAAAACCAAAAAAAGAACGTTGCTCTTTTTTTAAAATCAAAAAATCACGTGCGCATCTCCCCTCAGTCTCAGAGGTAAGACATGCTCATCGCGATCACGACGAACGTCAAAGCTGAATATCGGGAACGACTTCTATCTCCGTTTCTGACCACCGCGTTTGAGGGAACTAGTCTGCACTCCAAGTGTATCTGCAAAGAATTTCCTCTTCGGTGGATGATCGGCTAAACGTTCACCCACCATCCGGGTGTAAAACGGAACCGGGTCGGGGCTCTCCTTCAAAGGAAGCCTCGGCCCATTTTCTTACTTATTTATTTCTTAGCCGCTTTTTTTCTCGTTCTTGAGAGGAGTTGCTAGGACCTTTAGGGTTTTCTCTAATTGATTGCGCCAATCGGAGCCAAGGGTCCCAATGGTAATGCGTAACGTATTGTCCTTAAGTTGCCAGGCCGGGTTTATTGCGGTTAAAACCTTGTTGACCCGGGCAAAAGGAGGTTGGTCTACAAACTCTAAGGTTAGCAAGCCCTGATCAATCTCTCCTGCTTTTACTCCGCTAGTATTAATAGAGAGAACCTGTGCTTTAGCGCAATATAACTTCCAATTGAGTAGTCTAAAGAAGTTCTCGGCTTGGGCAGGTAGGGGGCCGTGTTGGTACTGAAGTCTGGCTTGCTCCTCCGCTAACTTTTTAAGGTCAGTTAAGCTTGCCAAGAACTGATACAAAGACAATCGCTCGCGCTCATCCCTAACATAATTAGCCGGAATATAGGCCGCTAAAGGAAGATCAATCGTCACATCCAGAATTGGTTTTTCGGCTTTTCCGGTCTTCATCTCAGTTACTGCTCTCTGCAGTAGACGTAAGTACATATTTAGACCGACTGATTTTATTTGTCCAGATTGTTCGCCTCCTAATAGATTGCCAGCACCTCTAATTTCCAAGTCACGCAAGGCTACCTGGAAACCACTACCCAGTTCTGTAGCTTCAAGAAGGGCCAGTAAACGACGTCGGGCAGGACCCTTTAGATCTTGTCTATTGTAGAACATATAGGCGTAGGCTCGTTTGTCGCCGCGACCTATACGACCGCGCAGCTGATAAAGCTGTGAGAGTCCAAAGTGTGTGGCCTGATCAACAATAATCGTATTAACAGTTGGTATGTCCAAACCATTTTCAATAATAGTGGAGGCTACCAGCACGTCGTATTTGCGTTTATAAAAATCGTTCATCACTGACGAGAGCTCTTGTTCGGGTAACTGTCCGTGACCAATTCGTATTCGAGCTTTAGGTACGAGACTGGCAATTTTTTGGGCAAATGCCTCGATAGTTTCGATTCTATTATGCAGAACATAAACCTGACCTTTGCGGTCCAGCTCAAAATTAATAGCCCGCGCCATTTCTTTATCGTCGTAAACGGCAACCTTAGTCTCGATTGGGAACCGGCCGGGTGGGGGAGTTTCGATGGTAGATATATCGCGAATGCCGGAGAGAGAAAATTGAAGGGTTCGTGGGATAGGGGTAGCAGACAATGACAATACATGGATATTGCTACGCATTTTTTTGAGGCGCTCTTTATGTTCCACGCCAAAACGTTGCTCCTCGTCAATAACCACCAGTCCAAGATTCTTGAACTCAATATCTTTAGATAGAATGCGGTGTGTTCCTATTACAACATCGATTGTGCCAGCCTTAATCTTAGCGACAGTCTCGCGTTGCTCCTTGGCAGTTTGAAATCTAGAAAGAACACCAACACTGTAAGGAAAATCTGCAAAACGCTTAGTAAAGTTTTTATAATGCTGGTCAGCTAAAATAGTTGTTGGCGCTAATACGGCGCACTGCTTACCATTTGCTGCGGCCTTAAAGGCGGTGCGCATCGCCACCTCTGTTTTACCAAAGCCCACATCGCCAACCAGCAGTCGATCCATAGGACGTGCTCTTTCTAAATCAGCGGATATTTCTGACAGTGCTTTAAGCTGATCAGGTGTTTCTTCATACGGAAAGTTTTTAGCAAACTGACGCTCAACCTCTTGCTCGGGTTTATAGCGCATACCTTCTTGTAGCTGACGCTCGGCATACAATTTAATAAGCTCCTTAGCAATTTTTTCGGTAGATTCTTTTAGCTGGGCCTTAACCTGCAACCAAGATGTCTCCGATAGGCGATGGATAGCCGGGTTAGCGGCACCTATATAGCGCGATATTTTCTCAGCACCCTCTACTGGAACATACAGGCGGTCTCCCTCGGCGTATTGTAAAACAAAGTATTCTTTTTCGATGCCAGCCAATAGATTACGTACCATGCCTAAAAAGCGACCGATACCGTGATCTACGTGGACCACATAATGACCAGGTTCAAGATTCGCGACAAAGGCTTGATCAAATCTCTTAGCCTGATGAACTTTTGGAGGTGCTACACTCTCGTGTCCGTAAATTTCTCTATCAGTTAAGACAAGGAATTTACCCTCAGTATCACTAAAGCCGGCCAGATTCTCTCGGAGGTTGCCACTAACTTCTTTGACATCAGCTCCTTTTTGAGAGGCTAAGACCGCATTAATCTTTTCCGGATCACCGGTCAGGATCATTATTTTATACTTTTTCTTTTTGAATTCGCGGACTTCCTCTTTAAGACTTGGCAAGTGACCTCTAAAGAGTGGGGGAATAACAAATTTAAAAGTATGCGAGTTTTTGTTGGTTTTTTCTAAAAAGGGACGGAACGAAATGCGCGGGGTTCTATCTAGATTCGAGAGTAAAAACTTCCACTCCTCCTCGTTGCGCTGACCCAGTGGATCTATCTCATTCTTAAGGTCCTCTGGATCATCTATGATTGTCCACCATTTGGAGGCGTCTCCCACATACCGAATCAACTTACCCTGGCTGAGTAAAAGATTTAATGGGATAGCCTTAGCGGCTTTTGTTTTGGAAGTGGACTTCTTAGTCTTAATATCAAAAAAGGAAATATCATCTATCTTGTTTCCTAAAAACGATAAGCGGATTGGCTGTCTATATTGAGGAGAAAAGAACTCTAGAACCTCGCCACGTCTCGCAAATGTACCTCGAGCTAAGGCCGAGGATTCTGGTTCATATCCTATCTCCTCAAGCATCTTGAGAGTCTTTGATTGGCTAAGGCTGTCTCCAATACTAAAATTAATTGCCATCTCCTTAAATCGGGCAACCTGGGGGAGTCTTTCGCCAAAAGCTCTAATCGGAACAACATAAAAACCAGGCTGATCGGCTGACATGCGGGCAATGACTCCTAAGTTGTTGTAGCGTCGCTGGCTTGGGATTTGCGAGAGTTGTTCTGACTCCGGGAGCTCGTCGTAAACATTTACTGGGAGAGCTGGTCTATCTTTAGTTGCAAAGTTTTTTAGCCAAAAACGGAGCTCGTTGGCCCAAATGGCTGCGTGCTCATTATCGGTAGCTACAATTAAAATAGGCCCCGTCTGAACAGATGGGGTTGCGGCAATGATATATGGTCTAGCAGCCTCCGTGACGCCACTAAGGTCAAGCTGAAGCGCTTGCCCTGATAGTTTTGTATTTTCTTTTTGGAGTTTTGCTACTAGAGCCTCTAAAACCTTCGTTTTCGCTGGCTCCATATTTAACTTCCTTAATAATACAGTATAAATCACATATTGTCAAAATTTTGTTCATGTGATAGCAAGGTCGTTACGGCATTTTTAACAATTCGTTAGTAAAGAGGAGGTCAACATGGATGGCACCGTTTCTATTCCGGAAGGTGTGCGTGAGTCTCTCAACTTTAAGCTGTGTGAACAAGCAGGGCTTTTTCTACAGCAGCAGAATGGCGAGTACGACTACTTCGATATTTTGCAAAGCAAGAGATCCTTGCTACTGGCGAGTAATCGCATTCAGTGTGGCTCGCAGGTACTGGATCAAGAGTTCCGATCGATCGGTGCTCTTCGGATCGCCTACATTGTGTATCTACTCGGGGCAGTCGAAAAGAAGATTTTCGCTGGCCAAATCGAGTATGGTCCGGCCGTTGATCAGCATTTACCAGAGGAGATAAAGGGTAGGCGATACTTGCAGACCAATTGTCTGGTGATGGGTGATGCTATGAGTAGGGATACCGTCGCTCACCTGATAACCAAAGTGCAAAAGGTCGAAGAGCAAATTAAGGTCAGTTTGGTCGAGGAAGTTGATAGCGAGGGTCTCGTTGTTCTCACCGGGGGCCTGGTAGTTGAGACGCAGCGTCGGTACCACGAAGTCTTTGAAGGACTTTTGGGAACGACGCTCTACAACTACCAGGCTATTCAGATGGGTGTTGGTGCTTGTCGCAAATATGACAAGCGTCCCTACATAGAAAAGGCCTATGGTCTGGGGCTTGACAATCCCATCGATCACTGCTAGGGTCTAATTCTCTGGACGAGGTGTGGTTCTTTATAAAAGCAGAGGGGAGTTCTCGATATAAGGGTTCCGACTCTGTCCCAATGTGTCAAATATGTCGGTTCTAGCCGGTGAGTAGACATTGAGTCGTATGGTTAGCTTTTCGGACCTGTACGGGTACGAGAGGTGTTAGACCGAGACTGTGTCGATCACAAATGAGCGTTGAATAGCGGCTGGAGCACGGGACTCTCATATAAGGGAGTGGCCATTCACATAAGTGAATGTTCGTAAGCTGGGGTAACAGTTAACGAAGCAGATGACACAAACCACTGCAGGTTTACTCGCCTGTATTGTGCACGTCATCGCTTGCGTGCACCCTCGTCCTTCTTGTTCTTTCTTTCTAGGTTTTGCTGAGCTACAGCATTGGTACCTACTAAAAATCAAAATCGTAGCACCAAGTCTGATTTATCCTTGCATCGCAAGAGCAATAGATCAGGCTTTTTTCTTATCTTTTGGAAGCAAATGAAAGCCAATGGAAGAAAGCAAATTGACAGATAAAACCCCTTTTGGTAGCTTCACTGACTCTAAAGTTTCGAGTAAAAAGGTACATTTTAAGAAAAGAAGTTTTTTATCGGGATATGCAAAACCAAAGCGTTCTTGCTGTCCTGTTGCGTAAGTCTTGTTAGCGGGTTTCCTCCTTTACCTCTAACTGGTAAGCGAGTAGCTAATACCTACACCGCTTATGCAACAGGACTGTGTGAGCGCTTTTTTAGTTCCCCCTTTTATGTGATGGGATCTTTTTGAGCTTAAAGCTCTATTCCTAGCTCTTCAACTACAGCACTGACTGCCCGGTCGATTTGGTTTCTAACCATTGGCTCTTCATCAGGAATAAATTTAGATAGAACAAATTTCTCTGAAGGGATGTCTGACCACTGCTCGTTCCAAATACCAAGACGAACTCTTTTAAAATTGTCGCTGCCAATTCTTTCAATAATAGAAGCAACACCCTTGTGCCCGGCAGCACTTCCTTTATCTTTTAGCTTAATCTCTCCTAGATTAATATCTTTATCGTCATGAATAACCAGAATCTTTGTAGGTGTTACACCAAATTTTTTCTTTAAGGCCAGGACGGCATCACCTGATTTATTCATAAAAGTCTGCGGTCTTGCTAAAACGATATCTAAATTGCCATTTTTGCCCTCAGTAACCTCAGAATTGACTTTATCATCGTAATCAAAACCACTAAATCCTAGTGATTCACGCAATCTTTCGATAACTCGGAAGCCTAAATTGTGACGGGTGAACTCATATTTTGAGCCCGGATTTCCTAGTCCAACTATTAATATTTTTTTGCGTGCAGAAGGCATGAACGCTGATGATGCCACACATTTGCCACTTTCGCAAGCTTATGGCTAGATATCTGGTTTTAGTTGATATCTAGGTAGTCGTGACCTAGAACTAAAATCAGATCAGCCGCAGAAAAATTGCTGTAACGCTCATCACTAACAACCGGCACATTCGAGAGTCCTAAATCACTTAGGTGTTGCTGAAGCAGGCCAAGGGCGATTGGAACTTCGCCGTTAGTGTTATCTACAATAAATGTTGACTGGTAATCGGACTGCTTTGCATTATCAACGCCTAATATCTGAATATCTAGATCAAAAGTATTGGAAAATCCGCCAGCAACTCCTACAGTTTCTGTTCCATTTTGAACTTCTAAAGTGGCGTCCTCTGGCTCCGGAGGGGCAGGCTCAAATCTATTACTGACATATTCCTGGATTTCTTGATATGTAGAGTCGTTGGGCCTTAAAACAAATACATTCATACCGCCGATCGGTTGTTGGTCAGAGTATAAAAGACCGGTCTCGCCATCATCGATAACCTTGCTCTGAATTTTATCTAAGCTGATGTCACCTGTTAATTCGTAGACACGACGCATCTCTCCAACATTTAAGTTTGTGCGAACATGCTCACCAACACTATTTAAAATCCCGGATATTTTGCCGAAGTCTGCGACCAAATTTAATTGGAGGGCTTTATCGCGAAGTGCCGTCAGGGCTTGTTGGGTTCGACTAGCTCTTGCGAAGTCACTACCTTC
>CAYSXT010000018.1:0-3103 GCA_964435075.1 uncultured Candidatus Saccharibacteria bacterium | reverse complement strand
GTGATGCCACTTTCTTCACCTAGGGCAAAAGCTGAGTTCAATTTTGTATAGCCATAGCCCGGTACTTCTACTAAAAAGTCGCGGGGTATGGAAACCATCGAAACATCTCTGGTGCTAGGTTTGATCGAGGCGACTACAATGGTGTCACTTAAGTTGGGGCCGTCATGACCTTCCCCACCTATCCCCAGGAGTAAAAAGTTGACTTCATCATTTTGTTCGCCCTCTAGTGGTTGCCCGCTACCAAACAGAGATGTTAGCTGACCAAAAAAGCCTCCAGCGTTGTTACCACCAAACCCTGCTCCGGTCGTGAGGAGCCTGGCACCAAAAATTGTTATTCCAACAATTAAGACGGCTACCACCAGTATCATGACTTTAGTGATAGTTTTTCGGTTGCGCTGCCGTTTAATTTTCTTAACCGCTAACGGATTTGCGGCAATCGATTGGCTATTTTTACCTTTTGATGTCGCAATTTCTACGGCTTGCTCGGCCTCCTTCTTGCGAAGATCATTTAATCTTGGGTATTGGTTCATTTAGAAGATAAAAATAAATAGACTTGCGTGAAAGCAGCGTGGCCAAGCTTACCGAGCTAAACAGTCTTAGTCAACGCGATTATCGTGGTTAGCGGTTTGTTGACTTGTGCATCCAGCTATGCCCTGGTATTGTGGATATCCATGGTTCAAGCCGCGGGCAATACTTTATATTCCTCCGAGAAGGGGCAAAAAACACCAACTGGCCCTCGGTCAGTTAAGCGTCGTGGTCCAGTAGATCGGTTTTTCAGGGCTTCTGGGCGTTTTATTTTTGAGGTTGCCAAAGTCATATTTATTGCCTTAATAATCATTGTTCCTGTCAGAATTTTTATATTTCAACCTTTTCAGGTTAACGGAAGCAGTATGTTACCTAACTTTGAAGATCGAGACTATTTAATTGTTGATGAAATTAGCTACCGTTTTTCTGAGCCAGAGCGAGGTGACGTGATTGTCTTTAGATACCCCAATGATAGAACTCAGTTCTTTATCAAAAGAATTATTGGTTTACCTGGAGAGACGGTAAGTATCGAGGGGGGTAAAGTATTTGTAACGACGGGCGA
The DNA here is from genome assembly GCA_964435075.1 of uncultured Candidatus Saccharibacteria bacterium. Classification (GTDB taxonomy): domain Bacteria; phylum Patescibacteriota; class JAUYIX01; order JAUYIX01; family JAUYIX01; genus CAYSXT01. Next base: position 2,016 of record CAYSXT010000018.1, on the reverse strand, counting down.
TCAAAAGCTCGCGATAAACGAATCTATTTACCTGGCGAGTACCAACGATGTGACAGAGGGCGCCCTAGAGGTTGTTTTAGGTGATGAGGAGTATTTTGTTCTTGGGGATAACCGAGATGCTTCAAGCGATTCGCGGTCCTGGGGACCCTTAATGCATGATGACATTATAGGTCGCGCGTGGGTGCGAGCTTGGCCTTTTGATCGGGCAAATAAAATTCAAGAACCTAAGTATGATTTAACACCAGTTACAACTAACCCTTAATAAAAATAAATGCCAATCCCAACAAAAAAAAGTCCAGATAATCCAGAACCGCAAGAAGAACGTCGCTTTAAAAGACGCAAGCCTGACAACATTGTGCCGGGTATGTTTGATTCTTTGCCAGAGCGTTATGCTTATGTTGATTGGATAAATTTTCAGGTGGAGAGTGTTGCAATAACGCATGAACTGGGTCGTATTGACCTACCAATAATTGAGAAGGTAGCGGTTTTTAATAATGCTTTAGGCGAGGACAGTGATATCGCGAGTAGCCAGATTTGGCGTATTAGTGGCCGTGGAGGTGAGGCTGTGGGACTCCGACCAGATGTTAGGCCTGGGCTAGCTCGAGCTTTTGCTCAAGACAAATTTTCTGGTAAAGAAAAGCCGATTAAGCTCTGGCACTCTGGCCCGTTGTTTAGAATGCTAACACCGAGTGCAGGTGTCTTTAGGCAATTTAATGTCTTTGGATTTGAGTTAGTGGGCGAGAAGAATCCCGTACTAGATGCGCAGGTTATTCAGATGGCCTGGAAGATTATTCAACGCTTAAAACTGGCTGACATGATTATTAATGTAAACAGTGTTGGTTGTCATGAGTGTCGCCCTGATTATTTACAAAACCTTAAGGAGTACTATGAATCTCGTCAGCATACACTTTGTAAAAAGTGTCGTAAATTACGCACTGAGAATCCTTTGCGCTTGCTAGCTTGTGAAGAAGAAAAATGTGTTCGTCTTGCCAAAGAGGCTCCCCAGATTTTGGATCACTTATGTGAGGCTTGTCACGAACATTTCTCGGCGGTACTCGAGTACTTAGATGACTTGGAGATTCCATACTCATTGAATCCTCAATTAGTACATGATCAGGAATATTACACGCGCACAGTTTTTGCCATTTGGCATGATAAGGCTGATCGTAGTAAGGCTATCTTTAGTGGTGGCCGTTACGATGATTTGATCGAGAAGATGGGTGGTCGTCCAACAAGAGCTGTAGGGATTACGGGTGGTATAGACCGCTTAGTTCTTGCCATGCAGGAGCAGGGGCTCAAGGTGCCTGCCCGCAAGAGAGCTGACGTATATTTGGCGCAGCTTTCTACCATGGCCAAGAAAAAAGCTTTGAAGGTTTTTGAAGAGTTGCAGGATAACGGTGTGCGAGTCGTGGAGAGCTTTGGTAAAAACGCTGTGACTACTCAAATCGAGCAAGCTACAAAGATCGGTGTTCCGATAACCTTAATTTTGGGACAAAAAGAGGTCTTAGATGATACAATTATTTTGCGCGACATGATTAATGGCGTTCAGGAGATTGTGGCCCTCAATAAGGTTGTGGCAGAGGTTAAAAAACGTACTGAGTAAATTTTAGTCTAATGGACTGTGTCTTTTGCAAGATAAAGCGTAAGGAGATTCCAGCGGATCTCCTGTATGAGGATGCGGACATATTAGTTTTTCCCGATATTAATCCAGTTGCGGATGTGCATTTATTGATCGTGCCTAGAAAACATATCCGGGACATCAACGGACTAAAAGCCGAGGACGAGGCTTTGTATGGCAAAATAGTAAGGGTAGCTTCTAAAATGGCTGCTAAAAAGGGGGTAGCTGACAGCGGTTGGCAATTATTTGTCAGAGTAGGCAAAGGTGGCGGTCAAGAGGTCCCTCATGTGCATTTTCATCTAGTTTCCGGGAAACACTGTTAGCGGCCAGTACCTGGTCAAACGCAGAAAGAACACAATGCAATCTAGAGAACAAAAAAGTCCCCAAGAAAAATACGC
>CAYSXT010000017.1:2519-13224 GCA_964435075.1 uncultured Candidatus Saccharibacteria bacterium | reverse complement strand
CGGCAAACCTAAAAAACATGGCAAAAAAAGAGGAGGTCGTCCCGGCGGTCGCCCTCAATCAGGAGGTCGCTCAAATAGACCGCAAGATCGCTTTCGCCGAAAACCAGGCAAACCAGCCGGACCACGTTATCGTGTAGCCAGCCCGACTGCCCAAGAGGCCAAAAAAATTCCACCGGTCGCCCCAGGCAAGCTGCGAATCTTTAGTCTCGGTGGCTTAGAAGACGTCGGGGAACGCAATATGCAGGTCCTCGAATACGGAGACGATATTATTACAATCGACTGTGGTTTTTGGTTTGGTGACGCCAACGTCATGCCCGGCATCGATTATGTCGTGCCTGACTCAACCTATTTGCAACAAAATGCCAAAAGAATTCGCGGCATGTTGATGTGCCATAGTCACTTGGATCACATTGGCGGCTTACCGCACGTAGCCCCCTTGATTGGTTTCCCGCCGATCTACTGTACTCCCCTGACAAAAGCTATCTTAGAGCGTCGTCAAGAAGAATTTGGCAACAAGGGTAAGTTTAGAGTTAATACTTTTAAACCTAAAGATGTCATCCAGCTAGGTGTCTTTAAGATCGAGGTGTTTCACATTAATCATAATGTCCCCGAGGCCGTTGGTTTTGCTATTCACACTCCAGTAGGCACAATAGTCCACTCAGGCGACTTTAAGTTTGACCTCTCGCCTACTTATGGTGAACCAGCTGATGTTGGTCACATTGCGCAGATCGGAGATCGCGGAATACTGGCTTTAATGTCTGACTCAACTGACGCGGGGTTTGATGGTCACCAGCTCTCTGAATCTGATGTCCTTAAGAGTCTGGATGATCTACTCAAAAACGTAAAAGGCCGCATTATTGCAGTCACATTTGCTAGTTTACTAATGAGAATCCAGATGTTAGTTGATCTCGCCGAAAAATACGATCGCAAAATTATCATCGAAGGTTTTTCCATGAAAGCTAATACAGAAATTGCTCAACGCCTTAAAGCCTTTAGAATAAAACCAAACACTTTAATAGACGCGAAACAAATTAATCAGTATCCAGACGAGCGTATATTAGTTATCGGCACTGGAGCGCAAGCTGAAGAGTTTGCCATGCTCACCCGTATGTCCAGAGGTGAACATCAAAGAATCAAACTCAAACGAGGAGATACTGTTTTGTTCTCGTCTTCCGTAATACCTGGAAATGAAAAAGGTATTGAGGCCCTCAAAGATAATCTTTATAGGGCAGGTGCAGACGTCATTCACTATCACCTACTAGATGTTCACGCTGGTGGTCACGGTAAAAATGAAGATATTAAATTGATGTTTAGATTGGTTCGTCCTAAATATTTGATGCCTATCCACGCCGGTTTTTTCCGCCGCGTAGAAGCTGCGCGTTTAGGCGAGAAGGCAGGCATACCAATGTCCAATAGTCTCCTGATAGAAAATGGCGACATCGTTGAATTTGATAAGGACGGCAAGGCTGAGTTTAATAATCTTAAGGTTCCGACTAATAAAGTGATGATAGATGGTCTGGGAGAGGGAGATGTCAGTCATGTAGTCATGCGTGATCGATTAGATCTGGCTGAAGAAGGTATCGTGATTGTGATCGCCACCACCGATGATCACGGCACGCTTGTGCGTGAGCCCGACATTATCACTAGAGGTTTTGTTGCCGCCAAAGACTCCAAGGAAATCACCACTTTGATGCAAGATAAGGTCAAGGAAATGATGGCTGAGGATTCTAAAACTGCTGAGGTTAATATTGATTTCTTGAAAACAAGATTACGAAATAACTTAGCTCAGTTTATTTGGAACAAAACCGAGCGACGACCCATGGTTCTGCCTATTATTGTTAGAGCTTAAGCCAAGCGGCCAGACTTTTAGCAACCCGGTTTCGCCCGCGACGCGACTAATGTAGAATATCTCTATGGCAACTCAAACAGCATTAACAGGCTTGCAGCCCACCGGCGACCTGCACATCGGTAATTATATAGGTGCGATTCAACCCACTGTAGAAATGCAGGGTAAATACGAATGTATTTTGTTTGTGGCAGATTTACATGCCATGACTATTCCCTTTGATCCTAAGACTCAAAAAGAGAGAACTTTAAATTTAGTTCGTTTGTATTTAGCTGCCGGCATTAATCCAGATAAATGCTTAATCTTTTTACAGTCACAGGTCCCTCAACATACTGAGCTGGCTTGGATTTTAAGTACCGTGTTGCCTTTGGCTGAACTCGAACGCATGACCCAATTTAAAGAAAAATCTAACCAGCACCAAAAAGTTAATGTGGGGCTAATGACTTATCCCGTTTTAATGGCCGCAGATATATTGCTTTATAAGCCGGATTTAATCCCAGTTGGCCAAGATCAAGTACAGCATGTTGAACTGACCCGAAAGTTAGCGCGTAAGTTTAACAATCAATTTGGTGAGGTATTTAAACTACCGAAAGCATCTTTACGCGAGGGTGCCCGTATTATCGGCTTGGATGGCAAAGGTAAAATGTCTAAGTCCCTAGGCAACGCATTAGGTCTTTTAGACACACCTGAGGAGATTAGAAAAAAGATCCGTAAGGCAGTTGTTAAACCTATACTGGATGATAAGTATGAGGGTCGCCGTCCGATCACAATTTTTGAATGGCACGATCTACGGTTCCCTAGTGCGACAACCAAGAGTCTTTCTAAACAGTGTCACGTAGAGAACCGAAACTGTGAAAGCTACAAGGAGCTTGTAGCTAAGAACTTAGCAGAGTACCTAGCACCTCTTCAGAAAAAATATAAAGAGTTAGAGGATAAGGGAGAGGATTATTTACTTAGAATCTTAAACTCCCATGCCGAAGAGGCCCGCAAGAGAGCTGAAGTTACTATGGAAGTAGTTCGGACTAAAGTTGGGCTAAGGTAGCGACACACGAAAAAGCCCAATAAAAAAAGAGCTACAATCACCAATTAGGTTCTCATAGCTCAAAACTTGAGGACTGATCTTCAAGACCAAAGACTCAGTGCCGATGGATCATTGTGATCAGTCGGGCTTTTTCGTCCTTGTAGCCGACTACCAGCTGCCAGATGTCGAGCTCGCGAGGTACTTTAAACCTGGTCGGCTTGGGCACAGACACGGATAGAGCAACGGTGTTGCCCCCGACAAAGAAGTGCAGGGCATTCTTATCGGGGTTCTCGGCCAACTGCGCTGCAGTAATGCGGAGAAGAGCCTCCTGTAGCTTACGCCGGACCGGAGTCAGGGCCCCAGCGAAATGATCCAGCAATTCACCACCAGTCATGTCGTGCTCGTGAGCAAGTGCTAGCATCTTCTCACGGTCCTGGCCGCAACCTGCCAGACTCCCAAGGCCAGGTTCAGCAATAGGTGCGCACGATACGTATCCAAACGAGTTGATTACCATTTCAGTCAACTCTTTGCTGAGTGGTTCCCCAGTGTGAAAAAACAGACTGAAAGGAATCCGAGGAAGATCTGATGCCATCACTTTATTAAAGATAGCTGCTCGCTGCTTATCACTGATATCTTCATTAGTGACCCCCAGTAGGTAGTAGAAAAAGGCGTAGCGCATGATGTTCTCCTTTTAATAATTAGCGCATATAGTAAATGAGCTATCCAAAAACCGAATCAGCAAACCTACACTAATATGCGGCTTAGATCAAGCTTATTGATATTTTGAGATAATTTCAGCCATCTCGTTGCGTTTTTGTTTAAGAAGAGCTGAATCTTTAGATTCTATATTTAGTCTGACTAAGGGTTCAGTGTTTGAAGCGCGTAAATTAAAATGCCATTGGTCATACGTGACTGAGAGCCCATCTAGCTCATTTTGAGAACCATCTTTATAGCGCTCTCTAATGGCATTAATTAAACCTTCTCGATCCGCTACTTCTAAATTGATCTCGCCGGACTGATGATATTTTTTCATTGGATCTATCAAATCTTGCAGAGGCTTTTGTGCCTCAGTAAGCAACTCAAGTAGCTCCAGCATCGCAAAGCAACCATTATCAGTGGTATAAAAATCTTTGAAAAAATAATGCATTGATAACTCGCCGGCAAATACCGCACCTTCAGAACGCATAGCCTGCTTGATAAATGAGTGACCAGCCCTAGTTTCTTGAGCCTCTCCTCCAACGCTCTGGATTTCCTCGGGCACAACCCAACTTGAGCGAATATCATACAAAATTTTTCCACCTGGATATTTAACTAACTGTCTTTTACCTAACAAGACAGTCATTAAATCTCCCCTAACAATCTCACCCTTATGAGTGATAAAGGCTACGCGATCACCATCGCCATCAAAAGCAATGCCGAGGTCGCACTTTTCTCGATTAACAACTTCTCTGAGGTCATTTAGAGTCTCTTTGTCTAAAGGATTAGCCAAATGGTTTGGGAATGTTCCATCTATCTCGGTATATAAGGGTATCACCTCTAGCTGAGGAAACTTATTTAAAACAGATGGAGCGGTTAGACCCGCCATTCCATTGCCTGTATCAAGGGCAATTTTGAAGTCACCAATTGCTCTTTGTCTGGTCAACGCATACAGATAGACGTTTGAATAATCTTTTTGCACTACTTTACCGGCAGCCCTGGCAGGCCTAACGCTCTTGAGATCATTTTCGATAATGCTAAGAATATCCTTAAGGCCCGTATCACCAGCGATGGGAATAGCCCGCTCTCGTGTGAGCTTAAAGCCGTTGTACTCGGGTGGATTATGCGAGGCAGTGATATTAACGGCCCCATCGTAGTCCGCCTGGTTAGCGGCAAAATATAAGTAGGGTGTACTCGCTAAACCCAATACATGCACCTCCACTCCCTCATCCACTAGCCCCCTCACAAAACTTTCAAATAATTTTTCTGAAGATGGTCTGGCGTCTTGGCCCACAACAATTTTTTTCGCCTGCAAAAACTGGGCATAGCCTCTGGCAATCAAATAAGCAGTTTTTTCATCTAATTCCTTAGGGTAGACTCCGCGAATGTCGTAAGCTTTAAAGATTTCAGGATGAACATGGAGCATATACATATGCTACTAGAGACTTGACGTAAATGACAAGGAGTTCTATTTTGTCATGGCGCAAAAATGCGTGGAGGTCTTTAAAAAAATGGCAGAAAACAATAAATCAAGTGACCTTTGGAAGGTCGAACTCACCGAATTACTTGGCGCTGACTACTGTCACAGACTGTGTCTTAGCTTTGCGCTCGAGAAGCTCCGTAAGGAGGTACCATCAACCGAACGGCTGGATATGCTTAGAACCATGCTCAAACAGTATGGTCGCACGCCTCACAACACCCGTACTATACCGCACGTGGTAATCTCCAAGGCTGAAATCAGGGGTCGCTTTGACTCCATCAAGACTAAGATTATCCTGGCGGGACTCTACTCTCTCAAGGAGCCGGTGCCAATTTGGGCAGAGACCCTTAAGGGTCGGGATCTCACTAACAACGCTCTAACATTGGATCTTCTACTGGAGAGCCAGGGCGTGCTATTCCTCGTCTACAAAAAGGATGAGGAATTCAAGAGATTCAGAGGCTACATTGATACCTTGGGCAAATAAGCCCAATTTTCTCATTTCAGAGGATCGTCGTTACGGTCCTCTCTTTTTTTTAAAAATACCCCGTAGCAATAAAAGTTATCCCTGTACTAAAGTCACCGGGTGGAGTTGTCTCTCCAACAGACATGGCATAAAACACATCATAGGTAGCATCTTCGGCTGGACCGGTAGAAGTAGCAATAATATCCGTAATATTAGCAGTCGCCTCATACGCATAGTTAGTCAGATGATCATATGGTGGCTCAACAGATGTACCCGCTGGTGGTGTTCCACTTTCTTCTAGATGCATGCCAAAGCCTTCTGTTCCAGCAGTAGGAACAGCACCCGATCCATAAGAATCAATAACCTTAGGTCCATTAGGAGTTGTACCCCTTACGGTGACCTTCCAACCAGAATTAGGATTGCCTCCCACTGTGAAAGAATGAGCTTTAACTTCTGAGTCGGATCCACCACTGGTCGTCGCATATCTTACTGATGCAGTAGATACGCTACCAAAACTGAGTGACGTTGCATCTATACTAAAAGATAAGTTTGGATCAACCGAACCTACAATATTAATTGCAACCTGGGCACTTTGCGTAAACGAAGCTAGATGTATGCGCGTGTCGTCTCCGTCAACATCGAGAAAACTACCACCTGTCCAGATGTGATTGCCATTTACATCTATCGCATCTACTTCTGCTCCATGGTTAGGACTCCAGGGATCTACCACGCCCGTGCTACCATCGATAGCAAACGCCCGAGGGGTTGGTAAAGTAAATCCTCCGCCAACAAATAATTGACCATCTGCAAAATCTAGATCTTGTATAACCCCAGTTGTAAAACCTGTCGGAGGCCAAGTGGTGACTATGCTAGGATCCTCAATATCACCGCTCATATCAAATTTTGCTAAGTTGGGGATAGATTCAGAAGCGATAGTGTCCCAGGTTCCACCAATGTAAAGGTTATCTCCATTAATATGAAAATCATTTACAGATAAAGTGGCTGGCGTGGGCGCAGGCAACCAAGCCGTTTCGTAATTTGTAGCCGTCGTACTTGGATCAGTATATACAGCGGAAAGTCCATTAATGGTTGTTCCATCAATAGTATCAAAAGATGCATTTCCGCCAATGTAAATAACAGTTCCATTTGCCTCTAAGGCTTGAATAATGGTCCCGGCCGCAGAGGCATCAGGATTCCAAGATGTAACAGTTGGCGCCGAAGGAGTCGTAATATCAAACGATGCAAGCCTGTTGCGACTAGTAGCTGAAATCGTAGTAAAGTTGCCCCCTACATATAACGTGTCATCAGTTAGATTACCATCTCGGTCACCTACTTCTAGCGCGTATACTTGACCCGTTAAACTTGCCCCACACCAAGTACCCGCCGCTGTTGTTTTATTAAAAGCTGCCACATCAGTACAGGCCGTAGGAGATCCACCGGGCACGTTTCCATATTGAGTAAAATCACCAGCTAAGTAAACGGTAGAGCCACTAGCCTCTACCGTCCTAATAAGCCCACCTGCATTAAGGCCAACATCCCAATCTAGAATAGTATTAGTAGGAATATCAAAAGCAGCAACACCCACGCGGTAAGCTCCTCCTGCCATGTCAAAATCACCACCTATGTAGACATCTGTACTATCGACATCGATAGCGTAAGTGCCAGCTTCGGCACCCGGGTTCCACCCTTTATTGTAGTTACCGGCAACTGTGGCGGTGGGATCCAATGCAACTACTCGCGCACGTCTTTCCGTATCAACTTCTAAAAAATCACCCGCCGCATAAATTGTAGAGGTCGCTGAATCATATTCAATAGCCCAGATTTGATTATCAAAGGCTGGCTTAAAAGTCGTGATAACGCTTGGTGCGGTTAAAGGTGCTGTAACATCTGTAGTAAAACCAACAATACGATCTTTGGCTGGATCGCCACCATAGTTTATAAACGCGCCACCAAAATAAGTGGCACTGCCATCCCCGCTTGCTGAAATAGCCCTTACAGTATTATTAAAGGCTGGATTCCAAGTTTCTAATGAAGGAGATGCTGGTGTACTAATATCATAAAGTGCTCCGCGACCACGCGTGTCAGCACCAGCATTTAGACTGGTAAAACTACCTCCTATATAAAGAGCATCACCATTGACCTCGACTGCCCTACCCACATTGTCGGCATCCGGGTCCCAACTACCAAGAGCCGCTGTACTGATGACAATATTTGCAAAGTTATTCCGGGTTGTGAGACCACCAAAAGTATCAAAATCACCTGCGATATATAATTGGGCGGCCCCTGAGTCCATAGCTATAGAATCAACAGCAGCTATACCCGCGCCAGTAATATCTGGCGCATTCCAGCCTGCATCCTGAGTGATTGTGTCTCCGCTCTTGGAATAGCGAGCCAATCTGACATGATTTGTATCGCCACCAGCCTGAGTAAATTGACCTCCTACATAAAGCTTATTATTTGCAGAGTCAAAAAATAAAGCATGAACCTCACCAGCAGCATTAAGACCTGGATCCCAAGAGTTTAGGGTTCCATCTGATTTAATGTGATAAAGATTATTCTTGGTAACTCCTCCTACAGTGTTAAAGTCACCTCCCACAAACCAACCTCCTGATCCATCCGACTCCACCGCTAAAACATTTTGTCCTGAACCTATATTAGTTACCGGATTAGTTTGATCAGCCTCTCCCGTAGTTTTATCTAGTTTAGCACCGCGCGCCGTATAGGGGCCAATAAAATCAAACTGGCCAGCAATATAACGAGTATCTGCGGTCGAGAAAATATCATAAACGGTATCATTTGTTACCCAATCTGTTGCGGAGGGGGCATCCACGTGAGCATCCGCTTGGGGAACACCACCACTCATATTAATAACTACTGCACTAATTGAGGCTACCACTGCAATTACAGTAGCCAAAGCACCTGCTAATACTATTGGACTATTTTTCGCCTTTTTTGCGACCATTAATGGAAGTTATTTAGCAAACATATGATAACACATCTCTATTTTGTCAACTTGCAAAAAATACGACTTGCTCATTGTTTCTGAGGTCTTTAAGGTAGTGAGAATGAGTTTACAAATCGGGATAGTAGGTCTACCAAACGTTGGTAAATCCACTCTCTTTAAAGCCCTAACTAAAAAACCAGCTGAGGCCGCTAATTATGCCTTCACGACCATTGAGCCCAATGTCGGGGTAGTTGAGGTACCAGATGAGCGCTTGGCTCCCCTGGCAAAAGTATCCTCTTCGCAAAAAGTCGTGCCAACCATAACGGAGTTTGTAGATATTGCAGGACTCGTTAAAGGTGCGGCCGAGGGAGAAGGTCTTGGAAATAAATTTCTCAGCCATATTAGAGAGGTCGATGCGATTGCAGAAGTCGTTAGAGTTTTTCCTGATCCTAAAGTCACGCATGTTCATGACAAAATAGATCCCGCAAATGACATTGAAGTAATTGAGGCAGAACTAATATTGGCGGACCTAGAAGTCGTAGCTAAAAGATTGACTGCAGTGCGTCGTACAGCTAAATCTGGCGACAAGGAGGCCTTGCAAGAACAGGCAACTTTAGAAAAGATAAAACCTGCACTAGATAAGGGACTCGCTGCCCGCACTGTTGATTTTGACGAGGATGATCAGACTGTTTTAAAAACTTTAGACCTGCTTACCAATAAGCCGATCATGTACATCGTCAATGTCTCAGAGGAACAATTCAAAGACGAGGCACAAAAAAAGGCAGCCATCGAATCACTAAAGCTACCGGCTGACTCAGTAATAGTCCCTGTCTCTGCAAAAATCGAGGCAGAGCTATCTGAATTATCGGACGAGGAAAAAGAAGTTTTTCTAGAAGAGTTGGGTTTAAGCAATTCAGGACTCGATGACGTCATTAAAGCGGCCTATAAACTGCTTGGACTGATTACCTTTTTTACTTCCGGAGAGCCTGAGACTCGAGCTTGGACCGTTAGACAAGGAGCCCTCGCCCCTGAGGCTGCTGGCAGGATTCACTCGGATTTTGAAAAAGGGTTTATAAAGGCCGAGACCGTTTTTTGGCAAGACCTGGTAGAGCAAGGTGGTTGGGCCGGCGCGCGAGAAAATGCTAAAGCCCGAACCGAGGGTAAAGACTATTTAGTCAAAGATGGTGATGTAATGCTATTTAAGTTCAGCCCTTGACGATTTAGGCCATTAAGTGTAGTTTTTAGGAATTCCGTTCTGCCTTATTGCTAACGCTTATAAGGATTATCCCATAGACGGACCCCCATTTTTTATTTACTCAACTATTAAATTAATGAAATTATACGAACTGGTAGTAGTTTTTGCAGGAACACTCTCGGAGGCCGACGTAACTAAGGCCATTGATAATTTGAAGAAGCTTTTTGATAAGGCTGAAGCCAAGATTACAAACGAATCCAAGTGGGGCCATATGCGTCTTGCTTATCCTATTGGTAAAGAAGATAAAGGACACTTTTATTTGTGGCACTTAAGTATGGAGCCTAGTCAAGCACCAGAATTACAAAAAGAGTTGCGTGTTGCTGACAAAGTTATTCGATATTTGATGATTAATAAACCTAAGCACGATAAGAAGTTTGATACGCCCATTTTTGATGAAATGGACGATAGACGACCTGGATACGATAAAAATGCGGCAAAAGCAGCTAAAGCTAAAAGAGACGCCAATAAGGGCAATAAAGCTACTCCAACAAAAGAGGCTAAAACAGTCTCAGAAAAGCCTAAAGCTAAGGAGACTAAGAAAGTGACATCAGACAAAACCCCAGAAAATCTTGATGATAAACTAGATGAAATTCTAGGGGAAAAAGTTTAATTTTTATTTAAGCCAAATTAAGGCAAACTCTAACTAAGATTATTTAACCTAAACAAAATGGATTTAAACAAAGTAATGATAATTGGCAACGTCACTCAAGACCCCGAGGTTAGAACAACCTCACAAGGTCAGAACGTTTGCACGTATAGTGTCGCAACAAACTTAACCTGGACAGATCAGAGTGGTCAGCGACAAACTCGTCCGGAATACCACAACGTGGTCGCCTGGAGAAAATTAGCTGACATTTGTGCTCAATATCTAACCAAGGGTAAGAAAATTTACGTAGAAGGTAGACTCCAAACTAGAAATTGGGAAGGACAAGACGGCGTTAAAAGATACAGAACAGAAATCGTTGCTGATAATATGATCATGCTTTCTGGTGGCGGACAA
>CAYSXT010000017.1:0-2419 GCA_964435075.1 uncultured Candidatus Saccharibacteria bacterium | reverse complement strand
AAAGATAGCTCTTCTTCAAATACAGACGAGCAAATTAGTATAGACGATATCCCTTTCTAAAATGAAAAAATCAACCATACCAGGCGGCTTACAAAAACCTAAAGTTTGTCCTTTTCACGAGGACGACTCTGAGGTAATTGATTACAAAGATGTACGCTTAATGCGTCGGTACACTTCTGCTTATATGAAGATTGTTCCTCCAAGACGTACCGGTCTCTGCTCTAAACATCAGAGACAAATGGCAAAGGCTATTAAGCGCGCACGCATTATTGCCTTGATGCCCAACATCTACGCCTAATATATACGATTGATAGCTAGAAACTTTATACTGAGAGATAGGAACGAAAGCTTTGTTTGTGATAACTGCAAAGCTAACGTTAAAAAACATCCATCTAGCGCGAGAAACCATTGTCCGCAATGTTTAGCCTCTAAACATGTCGATGGCGAAACGCCCGGTGACCGTCTTAGCAAGTGCGAGGGTATAATGCTAGCTACATCTTTAGAAAAACACCCCAAAGCAACTTATCGCCTAGTTCATCAGTGCCAAAAGTGTGGTTTTGAGAGAACCAACATAGCCGCACCAGATGATAATTTTGAGTCCCTGCTTACGGTAGCTAAACAATTAGCACGGGACCTAGACTAAAAAAATAGGCCCGGCTTGGCCCCCTGCCTGGAGAAAGCCTAGCTAGACCTATTACTACTAATCCAAACCTGCGATGCCTGAGGGCTTAGGAACCCTTTACGGCTGCAACGCCTATCGGTTGACCTGTGCGCTCGCGCTCCCGTACGTTGGCCCAGATCTTTTTTTCGATCTCTTTAGCTATTTTTGGATTTTCAACTAAGAATTGACGAGCACTCTCGCGACCCTGACCCAGTTTATGCTCCTCATAGGTGTACCAAGAACCAGATTTGTTCACAATGTCATATAACTGTCCTGAGTCGACAATATCGCCCTCATAACTAATCCCCTCGTTATACAGGATATCGAACTCGGCTGAGCGAAACGGAGGAGCAACTTTATTTTTGACAACCTTAGCTTTTGTTCTGTTGCCCATAATATTATCACCCAACTTAAGCTGTGCGCGACGTCGTACTTCAATTCTGACTGAGGAATAAAATTTAAGTGCCATTCCGCCGGTAGTAGTTTCTGGATTGCCAAAGATAACACCAATCTTCATGCGGGTCTGGTTAATAAAGATAACGGTCGTATTGGATTTAGCGACTGTTGCAGTTAATTTTCTTAAAGCCTGGCTCATAAGTCTAGCCTGCAAGCCCATATGACTATCGCCCATATCGCCTTCTATCTCAGCTCGGGGTGTTAACGCAGCTACTGAGTCGACTACAATAATGTCTACTCCGTTCGAGCGAACCAATGTCTCAACAATTTCTAAGGCTTGCTCGCCGGTATCTGGCTGGCTAATCAATAGGTCATCAATTTTAACACCAATCTTGCGTGCATACTCAGGGTCAAGGGCGTGTTCTGCGTCTACATAAGCTGCAATGCCACCCCTCTTTTGAACACTAGCAACAACATGCTGAGCCAAAGTAGTTTTTCCAGAACTCTCTGGGCCATATATTTCTACAATCCTCCCTTTTGGAATACCGCCAACGCCTAAGGCGATATCTAGCGAAATAGAACCAGTCGGAATAGTGTCCACATTAACTTTTTTCGCATCGCCAAGCTTCATAATGGCACCATCACCAAAACGGGTTTTTATCTGATCTATGGCTTCTATTGTAGCCTCGTTCTTTAATATGGCCTCTGCCTTAGCATCACTCGCCTTACTTTTAGCTGAGCCACCTTTTTTGGCTTTTACGCTCTTATTAACAGGTACAGGTACTCGTAGAGAACTTGCGCTTTTTTTCTTATTAGACTTAGTTGTGGTTTTTGTCATGAGATAATTATTGAATGGTTAAATATATAGGTTATCGGCTGTTGTAGAAAGTGTACAAACTGGGGAATTAAATTTTGATTAAACTAGTCGCGCGTGGCAGTGAATTTTAAGTCTTGAATACTTAAATCTGGTGTAAGTCTGATTTGGCGCACAACTCCCTCTCCTAGGTCGTTAAGCGTTGCTCCATTAAAAGTAATAGAAGTATTTTCACCCTTACCCGTTGTTAATAAGATATATTCTTCGGCCTCAAACTCTTTAATAGAGCCTGGTAGTAATGTGCCATCAAAGGCTGTTTGACCGTCAGCTTCTACTAAGACCCAAGTAGCCCCTTCGTTTATCTTTAAGCGTAAATCAACCGGTGCACCTGAGGCATCAAAAACTACTTGATCATCAGAAACATCTTTATTCGTGGATTCGTTGTCAGTAGCGGCCGCTATCGGGCCCAGATTAGCTTGGATTAGACGAGTCAACACAGACTCTCTTCCCAATTTATTGGCAGCCACAATCTTTATTTCATTGATGCC
>CAYSXT010000016.1:0-14640 GCA_964435075.1 uncultured Candidatus Saccharibacteria bacterium | reverse complement strand
AAAAATGCACAAGGATACAGTGGGTCTTTTTGACCAACTCTTGGCAGAAAACCGAGCGATCACTCTTAACGATGTTCGCTTGAGAACCGGCTATTCACAGGTTATGCCGGATGAGATAGACCTAACGTCCAAGTTCTCACGCAACGTCCCAGTTGAGATACCTATCAGTAGTGCGGCAATGGATACGGTAACCGAGTACTCCATGGCAATAGCCTTAGCTAAGTTTGGCGGAATTGGTGTTATTCACAAAAACCTTTCTCCAGCCGAACAGGCTTACCAAGTTGATCGGACAAAGTATTATTTGAACGGTCGCTTGGACAGTCCAAAGATTGTCCGGGAAACCGACACGATCAAGAGTATTCAAATGAGAAGAGTCCGTAAATGTTATTCCTTTGAGAGCTTTCCTGTACTTAACAGTGCGGGGCGACTCGTGGGTCTCATAACGGCCACAGACTTTAAGTTTTGTGAGGATGATGAGTTGACGGCAGGACAAGTAATGTCACGTCGTTTGATAACCGGGAGTCGAGACACTACTTTGGAGCAGGCTTACCAAAAAATGCAGCGCAGTAAAAAAAGCGTACTGCCCCTCGTAGACGGCAATCGTCGGCTCAAGGGTATGTATGTATTCTCTGATGTTCAACGTATTCTAAAAGGATCGTCTAACGTCAATACTGATCAAAATGGTCGGTTGAGAGTTGCTGCAGCAGTAGGAACCGGACGTCGCGCATACAATCGAGTCGCCAGGCTCATCGAAAAAAACGTCGATGTAATTGTAATTGATACTGCGCACGGTGATTCAGAACCTGTTTTTCAGACACTGAAGTACATCAAGCGCAAGTATCCTGATCAAGAAGTCGTTGTAGGCAATGTCTCTGAGGGAGAGAGCTGTACGCGGCTGATTTCAGCAGGCGCGGATGGTATTAAAGTAGGACAAGGTCCGGGTTCCATCTGTACGACCAGGATTATTGCTGGTATTGGTTCACCCCAATGCACAGCAGTCTACATGTGCGTTAAGGCAGCTGCGGGAACTGGTGTTCCGATCATTGCTGATGGCGGGCTCAAAACTTCGGGAGATATTCCGATTATTTTGGGTCTGGGTGCTAGCTGCGTCATGCTTGGCGGCATGCTAGCTGGAACCGACGAAGCGCCTGGCGAGACTTTGTTTTACAATGGAGCTCGCGTAAAGCGATACCGGGGTATGGGTTCATTAAGTGCCATGAAAAAGAATCGAGGTGCGCGAGAGCGTTACCTGCAAGGAGACGTAGAACAACGCAATCGACTGGTACCTGAAGGTATCGAAGGAAATGTTCGTTACAAAGGGCCGTTGGAAGATGTGCTTCACCAATATCTTGGTGGGTTGAGAGCTGGAATGGGCTACGTCGGCGCGGCATCCATAAGGGAGTTGCACGATAAGGCTCGGTATTTCTTGATCACCCAAAATGGTTTGGCCGAATCACACCCTCACGATGTCAACATCACTGAGGATGCGCCCAATTACACAAGGAGGTAAGTTATGCAGCCGATACTTCAGATGCTTCATGACGTAAACATCGTTGCCATCCTCTGCAAACAATGGGGGGATACGGGCAAGGGTAAGTTTGTCGACTTGCTTGCAGCAGAATGGGCTGACATTATTGCTCGCGGAAACGGGGGCGCCAATGCTGGTCATACAATCTGTCGCAATGGTCGACAATTCATCACTCACATGGTTCCCTCTGGGATCTTGCACGATGCTGATGGTAAAATAAATGTCATCGGCAGAGGTGTAGCCTTAGATCCAAGAGCATTGTGTGAGGAACTGGAAATGCTTTCTCAAGCAGGGTTCAGCTACGACCATCTATATGTGTCGCATCAGGCTCATTTGGTCCTTCCACAGCATCTTCTTTTAGATCGTGTGCGGGAGGGCAACCTAGGCGAGGCACGCATAGGCACAACTGGTCGCGGACAAGGTCCGGTTTTCTCTGATCATGTAGCGCGGAGTGGGCTGATTGTAAATGATCTGCTCAATCCAGACCTTCTGGTCAAGAAAATCAAAGCTAACCTGGTCGACAAGGTTAGGTTGTTGAGTCATCCGGACTACGATCCTGAAGTGATCAAAGAGGTTCTTCAACACTCACACTTGGGAAATGGAGACTTCTATAACTCCAAGTCGATCCTGGATCTTGATGCAATTGTTGAGGCCTACCTAGGATATGGCAAACGCATTAAAGATCTAATACGGGACACGGAGCAGCTGATTCAGAACTCAGTTCTGACCAAGAATATCTTGCTCGAAGGAGCCCAGGGTATTCTACTGGATGTTGATTACGGAACTTATCCGTATGTCACTGCATCTGGAAGTTGCCTCGACTCCCTCGCGCGGGGTGTAGGGCTTAAGTCCGAACAGGTCGGGCTGACACTCGGCATGGTCAAGGCTTTTTACATCACTCGCGTGGGCGAGGGGCCTTTTCCAACGGAGATCGGTGGAGACGCCTCCGCCAAGTGGTGTGGTCAACCCGAGATGACAAAAGAGCGCGAGCTCAGATGTTATCGTGGGGCCGACATCAACTCTCCGGACCCATTTCTGCAAGGAGTCGCTATCAGGATCCGTGGAGATGAGTATGGGGCTACAACTAGGCGTCCCAGGAGAGTTGGTTGGTCAGACAGTTTGATGACCCGCTACTCACATTGGCCGACTACAACTCAGGTAGTGCTTACCAAGGTCGACGTCCTCAGCGAGATGGACGAGATCAACATCTGTTCCGAGTATACTTATGAGGGCCCTCCTTACCGTTATGCTCAACACGAGTATCGGATTGGGACCCGGCTAAGACATGCCGTGCCAGATAGTTTTGTGTTAAAGCACTGTGAGCCGCAATATCACCGGTATCCTGGTTGGCTTCAGCCGATTAGTGGTACTCGAGATTACGCGGATCTGCCGCTCAACCTACGTCGTTTGATCCAAAACTACGCAGTTCAGGCAGAGATGAACGTCAGAATGATCTCGGTTGGCCCCAGGCCAGAAGAGACCATTGTCGTTCCTGATGGTTACACTAAAGCCGTCTGAGACAAAAAGCCGTCAGTGGATTTTTCTACTCTTATTAGAAAAACACCACGGGCTTATTTTTTTTACCTACTTTTGCTATGTGGTGGGCCCGGTTGGATTTGAACCAACGACCAAGCGATTATGAGTCGCCTGCTCTGACCACTGAGCTACGGGCCCCGTAAGATTGAATAGTCGCGGCTAAAGCAAACTTAGTTAAAGAAATAGCTGCTGTCAATCATGTTACACTTTTTTGTAATGAGCGTTAAAAAGACCTACAAACTAATCTTTAAGGACAAAGATTTAATAGTAATAGACAAGCCGGCCGGGCTATTGGTTCATCCATTGGCTAGCAATCCTGCTGCCGAGACACTCACTAAACAACTAATAAGCGAATTTCCAGAAATTAAAAAAGTGGGGGAGGATCCTAACCGTCCGGGTCTAGTTCATCGTTTGGATAAAAATACCTCAGGAGTAATGGTCGTTGCCCGCACACAGTCGGCTTTTCTTAAACTAAAAGAGGCTTTTAAAAAGCGCACGATTCAAAAAAAATATTTAGCGCTTGTCCACGGTGTTCTTGCACAGGATCAACTAAGCATTGATATGCCAATAAGTCGCTCGGCAAAAGGGTATTTTTCTGCAAGGCATGCAGCTGACGTTGAAAAATTAAAATCTCCTCTAAAAGAGCACTACCGACCCGCCAAAACTCAGATAAAAGAAATTGAACGGTTTCTTAAATTTACTTTAGTTGCGGCACTGCCAAAGACTGGCCGTACTCATCAGATCAGGGTTCATTTAAAAGCGGTGGGCTACCCAATAGTTGGCGATCAAATCTATTCAAGCGTAAAAGAGCGAGACCTTGCGAAAAAAGAATTTGATTTGAGCAGGCAATTTTTGCATGCCGCTAGCATTGTCATCTCACATCCAACAACTGGTAAAGAAATAAAGTTTGAGTCACCTCTGGCCCCGGACTTACAGCGAATTCTGTCTCAATTACAGATAAATAAAAAATAATGGACCCAGAAAAGACACTACTAATAATCATTAGTGGTCCATCGGGAGTGGGCCAAACAACTATAGCGGATGCAGTTTTAAAAAGACGATCAAACCTAGGCTTAGTAAAAGGCACGACCACCCGAGCCCAACAAAAGCGCAAAGGTGGCGATACGGATCATATATTTGTCACTCGCAGTAAGTTTTTAGCTCTTAAAAAGGCCGGTGGCTTTTTAGAAACAGACAAAAATGTAGGCGAGTATTACGGGACAGCTTGGAGCGAGATAAAAAGAGTTAAAAAGGCCGGTAAAACTCCCTTGCTTACGCTGACAGTGAAAGGTCATGCTCAACTTAAGAAAAACCCTGACTTAGAAGTTTGTTCTATCTTTATAGTGCCAGAAAACCTCAGTATTCTTAAAAAAAGGATTCTTGGGCGTCAAAAAGACCTGCCTAAGGCTAAATTAGAGGCTCGTCTCAAGACCGCAAAAGAGTTTATCAAACAAAAGGGCGCCTACGACTATACGGTTATAAACCGACAGGGAAAGTTGCCCCAGGCTATAAAACAGACTCTCAAATATATTGACAGTTGTTTAAAGGTTCGTTAGAGTTTTTCCGCTATGGCAACTACAGATAAGGCCTCTGCCAATAAAGGTAAAAAGGCCCCAAAAATTAAAGAAATAACCGAGCAGGCTAAAAAGGCTACGTCATCCAAGGCTCCTAAGATTAATGCTGAGGAGCTTATTAAGGAGCTTGAGGCCGAACAAATCAAGCCAGACATGCCTGAGATCAAAGCTGGTGCTACGGTTGCTGTTCATCAGTTGGTGGCAGAAAAGGGCGGCAAAACTAGAACCCAGGTTTTTGAGGGTGTCGTAATTAAGTCAGTTAGACGCAAAAAATTAGGGGCGAGCATATCAGTTAGAAAAGTAGCCAGTGGTGTAGGTGTTGAGAGAACATTCTTTTTACACTCTCCCTTGATCGAAAAAGTAGAAGTCAAAAAACAAGCTAAAGTACGACAAGCAAAACTATATTACCTTCGTGACTTAAGCGGTAAGGCAGCTCAGCAAAAAGAAGAAGTCGCTAAAGAAAAAGCGTCAGCCAATCCGGCTGAATAGACGGCTTAAAACTTAATTAAAACTCAAAAGACTTGCTCAAATTTGTCTGCCCAGGCATCATAGCCTGCGTAGTTTAGATCTGCCCGGATGGTGGAATTGGCATACACGAGAGACTTAAAATCTCTTGGGCGTAAGCCCTTGTGGGTTCGAGTCCCACTCCGGGCACCAGGAAAAATTAAAACCAGAAGAAATCCATGGCTTCGGTAATTTTTTATTGGAGGCGACGGGCGGAATTGAACCGCCGTACACGGTTTTGCAAACCGCTACCTAGCCACTCGGTCACGTCGCCATATGCGTGTTTTATTAATTTACGGCTCAGAACCTGGCAAGTCAACTTAAGCCATTTGTTGCCAGCTAACGGGCTATAACCTGGGCTATTCCACTTTTACGAATCTCTTTGCCGGAGTGGTCAAAGGCTGTCGCTCTAACATATCTCACCTCGCCGGGTTTAAGATCAGGTAGATCAACGATGCTGGTGCGTTGATCTTTTATTTCATTGTCGAGGTTGTCTGGGCTAGAGCCATAGTTGATATTAAAGCTCTCGATCTCGGAGAACTTAGTCAAAGATACGGCTAGTTGATTTCCCGCTATCTTTAGACCGATGTTTAGTGGCTTTTCTGTAATGCTTTTTATCTCCTTTGTCTCGTTACTGATTGCCAAGAAATTGTTAGGATCATCACCACCTAATACCCAAGCAGCAATACCTGCAACGCCGGTATTTTTAATAGCGGCTACTTTTTTAGCTACACTTTGCGCGTCTTGATAAAAGACTACATGCGAACCATCTTTGGCATCATAGGTGTAGTAAGGCTCCTCGGCCTGCTGATCGTACCCGACTTGAGTATCGTATTTGTCCTTTGTTTTTACTACACTGTCCCAGTCAATCCCGACATCGTCGGCTGTTTTTAGCGACCAGTCATAGCCATAAAAAGGAACCCCAGCCAATATATTGTCGGCCGGCATTTTTGTTTTCCAGTAATTGATAACATCAAGGACCCATGGGATAGGAGCAATAGGACCGGGATCAGTATTTGGTCTTGAGTAGTCG
Source organism: uncultured Candidatus Saccharibacteria bacterium (assembly GCA_964435075.1). Lineage (GTDB taxonomy): Bacteria > Patescibacteriota > JAUYIX01 > JAUYIX01 > JAUYIX01 > CAYSXT01. The sequence goes on along the minus strand of CAYSXT010000016.1, from coordinate 8,465 downwards.
TAGGTCATGACCTTAATGCGGTCGGCGTACTTTGGTAAATGGTCCGCATCAATTGCACCGGGTCCATCCCAAACATCTTTGTCACTTTTTTTAGGCTGCACCGTTACTTCTAGTATCTTTTTTTCCGCATGGAGAGAGTCAGACAATTCTTTTATAAACTGCGTGTAGGCCTCTTTATCGGCGGTATAAATATTTTCAAAATCAATATCTATTCCAGCGTAACCATAGGTAGTTACTTCAGTAGTAATATCTTTTATGAGTGTTTGCTGTAAGTTTTTATTCTTAAACATTTGCGAAACACGCTTGGCATCAAAGTTATTAGTGATAGTAGGAACAAAAACCATATTATTCTGTTTTGATCTGGCAACCAGTTCTGGGTCTCTTGCTCCACCTTTTGGTTCTAGTTTGCCGTCGGTAGAGAAGTTGTACCAAAAAGGATTTATCTCGGTTAAGGTGCCGACTCCGCGCTCGTATGAATTGCTGGTTCTTTCTACATTTATATCGCTTGGCATCCAGGCGGCTACTTCAAAATCAATTTTTTCGGTCACGCTCGATTGCTTTATGTTGGTGGGCGTGACAGCAAGGCGGGTGCTGGCTGAGCTTTTATTGCCGTCCGCATCTATGGACTTAATCTCAAGGTTATAGCTCTTGTTAGGGAGTATATTGCGCAAATTAAAAAAAGGCGTGCTGACTATGGCGCTTTGGCGCTGTTCTTTATCCTCTTCGCCGTAGCTTACCTCGTATTGGGTAGCCAATGGATGCCTCGCCCAGTTGACTGTTACATTTGTGGTGCCTGCTATCATCCAAATTGACTCTGGTGGGGTTAAGTCGGTGGCGGTTGGCTCATGGAATTCGGCCAGGTCGAGATTTTCTACGTTGCCGCGACCGATAAATGATTGCTCGCTTGAGAAGTAGGGCGCTAGACTAGCTTGTGGCTCATCAGCAGATTGTTTGGGCTGCAGACTGAAATAAACCATGCCAGAAATAAGAACCAAACCAGTTGTTCCAGCTAGATATTTTTGTACTTGGGTCCACTTAAAATTCATCTGTTTATTTTAACAGTCTTGGGCGTTTTTAGGGCAAACCATATCTATATTGGTGGGTCGGGAGGGAATCGAACCCTCAACCTTAGGCTTAAGAGGCCTCTGCTCTGCCGATTGAGCTACCGACCCAAAGCGGGCGCCAGTATAGCGTATGTGTGATCGACTGACAATAATTTGCTGCTTTATAAGGTTGACGCCTGAATAGGTTAGTGTCAAAGTATACGGCATATGGCAATGTCTTCCCGACAAAAAATACTTCTTTGGGTTGGTATAGCAGTTCTTGTAGTTGGCGCTGGTGCAGTCGCTGCCATTTATTTAATAATCCCAGATCAAACTGAGACATCACTTGTTGATATTCCTATTGTTTCGCAACCGCCTGCACCTGTTTCAAGCCCTACGCCTACTCCAACTTTTACTCCACCACCAGAATCAGCACCCTCTCCAACGCCTACTCCAACCCCCAGGCCTACCCCAACTCCTCCAACCTTAACCGAGCCAAGTCAACCAGTTGTTAATCCTGCGGCACCTACATTACAACCAACTATAACTGCTTCAAATTCATCTTCTTCTGCACAAGTTGGCGCAACTTTAGCCTCGGGTGAGGTTCTACCAGGAGAATCCCCAGAAACTGGCGCTGAAGCCTTAATTTTTTCGGGTATTGCCGGAATTATGGCAGCCGGTGGAGCTGTCAGTATTAGATCTCTTCGTAGACGCCGTAAAAAATAATCAACTAACCTAGAGCGGGATAGGGTTTGTACCTAGGTGGGGGATCTGAAGATATTTTGTATCCCACACCGTGAATCGTATGGATCAAGCGTCGATTGCGTCCCCAAGGCTCATCAATTTTTTTACGTAGATATCTAATATGAACCTCAATCGAGTTAGTGAGTGGATCAGCCGCACTATCCCAAACATGTTCTAGCAACTGGTTTCTAGAAACAACACTCTCAGGATGGCGTAGTAAGTATTCTAAAAGCATAAACTCTTTGCGGGTAAGCTTGATCGGCTTACTGGCGCGAGTCACAGTGTGCTCTTTTGTGTCTAAGCTGAGGTCAGAGATTACCAATTTGTCACCTTGCCAGGTGGATTCTCTTCTAAGCAGTGCTCGGATACGTGCCAAAAGTTCATCAAAGGCAAAAGGTTTACAGATATAATCATCTGCTCCTGCATCTAGTGCTTTAACTTTTGTGTCCAGATCATCTACAACAGTTAGCATCAATAAGGGCGTTTTTACCCCTTTTTCGCGGAGCGCGTGCGTAACCTCAAGGCCATTTTTAAGCGGCAGCATATAATCACAAAGAATAATGTCATATTTATTAACAGCAGCTTGAAAAAGACCTAGTTTTCCGTCATCGACTGTATCAACGGCATATTTTGCCCTCTCAAGCCCTCTTTCGATAAATTTAGCTATTTCTGGTTCGTCCTCAATAAGTAGTATCCGCATGCCGGTAATTTATTAAATCGAGATTAAATTAATCTTAAGAAAGTTAAATTAAAATTATCACCGTGTCAATTAAGTGTGGAAATGGCAAAAAAACTGTAAACTGTTACGACAGATGTTAGTAAAGGCTTATCATAAATTAAAAACGAGATTAGATCGGGTAAAGGAGCGCAAGTTAAGCGGACAAATAAATCCCGTGAGTTACTATTTTCAGTTCGCCCTATTACGCGTGGCGGTTCAGATAATCGTTATCCCGCACTTTTTTCTCTTGGGACCTTTTAAAACTTTCACCACCTTTGCCCGTAAAGATGATCAGGGTAGCTGGATCGACTCCTATAACGAGTTTATTATTACTGACAAAATTACGGTTAAGGGAATAATTGCCCTGATACTAATTGCTCTTACCGCTATCTTTATCTTTATTTATCTGCCGATCTTCTATATTTAAATCTTTCTAAGTGACTCAAAACGGCAAAAACAAAGTAATCCGTTATCTCGTTTGGATCAGTGTAGTTATTATTCTGACCTTAGCCTCCTTATTATTTAAGGGAGAACAAATTTCCAATATTATTTTGATATTAGCCGCTGGTTTTGGAAGTCTGCCTATATTGTTAGAGGCGGGTAGAGCCGTGGCCCGGCGACGCGCCCATTTTTCACTAGCAATCATTAGCATTTTAATCCTCTTAGTTTTTTCTAAGAGTTGGTATGTAGCGGTTTGGCTGGTAATTATTGGTATAGGCTTGTTGATCTTGAGCGAGTCTCTAGATTACATTTTTTCTAGGCGCGTCGCCTTTTGGCTAGATGATCGACTGCCTTTGGTTAGAGTAGTACGACTGCACCGAGAAGAATTGATGGCTTTTGCCAATGTGTGTGTTCATGATCGGGTGTCGGTGCGACCAGGAGAGCGTGTTCCTGTGGATGGCTTTTTGTTATCAGCACAAGCAAAAGTAAAAAATGCCTTTAGTGGCGAGGTGCGTAAGTTGGCGCAGGGAGATCCGGTTACTTCTGGTTCTATCGCGCTAACCGATGCTTCAGTAGAGGCTGACTACGTAGGAAATGACACTACTTGGGTTATACTAGGTAAGATCGTAAGAAGTTTTTTTGATAAGGAGTCCAGTAAGATTCAAAAAACATCAGGTTGGCTGTTTATTATCCAATTGATTTGGGTTTTATTTACTTTATTGTGGCCTCTAATAGGTGGGGACTCTAGCCAGGCGGTTTGGTTTGGAGTGGCAGGGTTTTGGTGGGCAGGTGAGTGGGCCTCTAGAGCTTTATCTTTAAATTTAATTACACGCTCTATTAAAGATGGTTTGATCTTTAAGGGTTGGGAGGCTCTAGTTGATAATGTTAGAGCAGAGGTCGTTGTTATTGATAAGACGGGAACCTTAACCATGGAATGGTTGAGAATGGTGGATGTTATGACATCGTCTGAATATCACGAGGAGGATATTGTCCGGTTAGCGGCCGCCTTGGAGAAAAACATAGATCATCCAATTGCTAGAACACTAACTCGTAAGTCTCAGGAGGTGGGTTTAACGGTACCAGAAACAACCAACTCACGAACGTTGATTGGCTTAGGTGTGCAGGCTGATTTAGAGGGCGAGACTTTTGCCTTGGGGAGTTCGGCGCTCGTGACCTCACTAAAAATGGAGATTCCCTCTAACATGCAAGTGGCTGGCCAAAAACAAGAGACGGAGGGAGCAACCGTTATATATCTGTTAAATTCAAAAGAAGTAATTGGCATGTTTGTTTTGATGGATATTGTGCGGCCAACTGCAGAACCGATGATCAGGCAGCTTAGAAAAATCGGCATAAAAGAAACGCAAATTATTTCTGGTGATGTGGCGCCGCCCGTAGAACACGTTGCAACCTCGCTCGGTATTGGCAAGAGCGGTGTTTGGTCAAATCTTAGTCCGGAGCGTAAGGTGGATCATCTGAAAAAACTTTCTGATAGAACGGTAGTAGCAGTCGGTGATCCAACAACTGACAAAGAGGTCATTGTGGCGGCGCGTTTTGGGATCGGCTTTGCTGGCCGCGGTCCAACCTTAGATCAAGCAGGCGCACGTGCCTTATTGAGAGTAAAAGATTTAACTTTAGTGCCTCAGGTTCTAAAGGCAGTAAAAAAGATGAATCTCATTTGGCGGATCTCGCCTTTGGCTGCTGGCTTGGTTTCTCTTGTGGCCAGCGCCGCCGTGTTCGGGATAGTTTAATATTCCAAGTTTATTAGCTGGCGATATTTAATTTCTGGAGGCGCTTGAGGACAGCGTCTATATCTTGTTTTTGAGTTAAAGCAGGTGCAAAGAGGTCGCCGTAGTTTTTAACTCTGGGCAAAATTGATTTGATATTGAATTGCGTCAGTCTAAATCCTTTCTTAACCTCCTCCCAAGTTAGGGGAGCAGCGACAGGAGCACCGGGCTTTGCACGTAAACTATAAACGCTGGCCAAGGTCTTCCCCTTAATATTTTGTAGATAATCAATATAGACACCGTGACGTCTAGCCTTTCTAAATTCTAAAGTAGTCTGCTTTGGAGCTAACTGGTGGATTAACTCGGTTACTTTTTTGGCAAATAATTTGGTTTGATCATAAGTGTAAGTATTTTTAATGGGAACATATACGTGTATCCCGCGTGAACCAGATGATTTGGGATAGCCCTCTAGCTTAAACTCATCTAAGACTTCCTTGATCAACAAAGCTACTTGGCGTACCGCAGCTAAGTCGTTTTCTTTGGTTGGGTCTAAGTCAAAAACTATAAAATCAGGATTGTTAAGTGAGCCTTGCTGAGAGTACCAAGGATGTATCTCTAAATCAGCCAAATTTGCCAACCAGATTAGGGTTTCTAAATTATTAGCGACGGGATATTTTGTTGGTCCTTGAGAATGTTTGACGGTTATTGTTTTTATAAAATCGGGTGCATTTGCTGGCACATTTTTTTGATAAAAGAACTCGCCAGCAGCACCCTGCGGGTATCTTTTTAGGGTGAGCGGTCGGTTTTCTAGGTGCGGTAACAGCACCGGTGCAATTTGGTAGTAGTAATTGATTAAGTCGCGCTTTTGTAATTTTGGGCGGATCCAAAAAGGCTTGTTTAAGTTAGTAAGGGAGAGCTTTGCGTGGTTAATAAGCTGCTCCTGGTTTACTTTTTTGTTGAGATTCAGTTTAGTGTTGAGTAATTTACTGGCCTTACCGTTGCTGATCTTTTTTGGAAGAGCTATCTCCCGCTTAACTTTTTTGGCTGGTTTATCGTCACGAAGTCCCTCAAAAACGGGGTGTCTAAGTTGTCGCTCACTGGTCCATTCTGTAAAATTTATTTGGGCGACCAAGGAGGGTTTGGCAAAGTTGATTTGATCCTCTCGGGGAACGTCTTTATTAAACGGAGAGGATGATCTTTTAAGTTTTTTTAGTTTACTTAATAGACTGCTTAAATCTTTTTCGTTAAAACCGCTGCCGACGCGCCCGGCATAAATTAATTCTTTACCCGAGTATACGCCTAGCACGAGACTGCCGATGGTCTTAGCGCGGCTGCCAGTGCCCTTAGTCCAGCCAGCGATTACAAACTCTTGGGTCTTAGTGTTTTTTATCTTGAGCCACTGCTTAGTACGTTTGCCTTCATAAATACTTGTTCTTTCTTTAGCAACTATACCTTCTAAGTCGTCTTTCTTAGCTTCTGCAAAAAAATCTTCACCGGCTGCCTCTACATGGTCAGAATATTTTACCCGTGGGTGTGGAATTAATATAGCCCTGAGAAGTGCTTTGCGTTCTTCAAGTGGAGTATTTCTGAGGTCGTAACCGTCTAGGTACAATAGATCAAAAACCTGGTAAACAAGATTTCGACTGGGCTGATCCTCACGCAATAAGGCAAAGTGGCTTACACCTTTAGAATCGAGGCTAACTATCTCTCCATCTGCGATTACATTTTTACCGGCAAAGGCCTGCTTAATATCCGATAGCTCAGGGAAACGCTCTTTTAGATCCAGCCAATTGCGACTTCTCAAATCAAGTTTACTGCCATTGATAAGAGCTAGTCCTCTAAAGCCGTCCCATTTAGTTTCAAAAATCCACTCCGGGTCATTAAAGCTTTTTGAAATTAAGGTTGGCTTCATGACAGTTATCTTTTTTGGCATCGCTTTAAGTTTGGCGCCTGTGATCTTTCTTATCGTAACTTTTTTTGCAGGAGAACCCTTTTTGATTTCATTTAAACTGCGGCCGGTAATGACTGAGTTAGGTAGGCGGTCTATAATTTTTTTGGCTGCACTGGCAAACTTATCTTTTTTCTTGAGTAGGAGCCAGGCTTTGGCGCCAGCTTTTGGCAGGCGTACTAGCGCATACTCACCCTTTAATTTTTCACCAGCCAATACAAAACTGTAATGATTCTTAGATTTCTTTACCCATTCAAAAGTTCCTTGGTCCCAGACCATTACTGTTCCTGCTCCATAACCCTCGGGAATAACACCTTCAAAGTGACGATACTCAAGAGGGTGATCCTCCGTTTGAGCTGCTAGGTGTTTATTTTTGGGGTTTTCGCTAGGCCCCTTTGGAACTGCCCAACTTAGCATTACGCCGTGGTTTTCTAAGCGCAGATCATAGTGCAAGCGGTTAGCAGCGTGTTTTTGGATAACAAACCGCTTTTGACTAGATGATAGCGCAAGACCTTTTGGCTCTGGCGTTGAGCTAAATTTTCTCTTTTGTTGATAAACCTTAAGGGAAGCCATTAGTTTGAAGCATAACGTATGTCGTAGGGTCGAGCTAGCGGCGCGCTACACACTTATTTGATAAAAAAGTGGGGTTTTGAGATAGTAATAGCTAGAACTTCCTAAAGACTTTCTAAATCATTAATTAAAATTTATGCAATTAGCACAAATCTTAAATAATTCCGTTCCTACTAGCGGAGTTATCAATCCTTCAGTTTTGCCAGGTACAACATCTGGCCTAAATGCTGCCACCGTAGGGGACACCCCCTTATCATTCTTAGAGCGCATTGGAGACTCATTCCAAACCGCTTTTGATAGTTTTGTAGCCTTTTTACCTGAAATTTTAGCCGCACTTATAGTGTTAATTGCCGGCTGGATCATTGCGGTGTTACTTGGCAAGCTAGTTCGTAAATTACTCTCCTTTACCCGCGTTGATGCAGCTCTAGATAAAGTCGGCATGAAGAAAATTCGTCGAGAGTCTGGGTTGGAACTATCAGCAGCACGTTTTGTAGGTGAGTTGGTTAAGTGGTTTTTGATTATCGTTTTTGTTCTTGCAGCCTCTGACATCTTAGGTTTACAAGAGATCTCTGGATTCCTAAGAAGTATATTGCTCTACTTCCCTAACGTTGTTGTTGCCGTAGTAATAGTCATTATCGGTGTTCTTGTAGCTAACTTTGTACATCGTTTGATTCGTGGTGCTGGCAAGACTGCAAAATTACCTAGTATTCCAATGATCGCCTTATTTGCTAGATGGGCAATCGTAATTTTCTCAGTTTTAGCCGCCTTGGTTCAGTTGCAGGTTGCTGCAAACTTAATTCAGATCTTGTTTACTGGAATAATCGCAATGCTTGCATTGGCTGGAGGCTTGGCCTTTGGTCTAGGAGGCAAGGATTATGCCACTCATCTTTGGAAAAAGTTTCAGTCTCAAACTGAAGATAAAGATGGCTCTGATCAATCTATGATGGGAGAGTAGTTAATACCTCTGAAATCTAGTTAGAACTAAAAAGGTCCGGCGCAAACGCCGGACCTTTTTTATTATAAAAGTCCTCAGCATATTTACCCAATTTCCACATTGCAGAATTATTAACTTGTTGCATATCTGCTCGACTACAATCCACCAGCTCATTTAACCTCGAGGACCATTCGCTACTTTCAAAAAACTTTCTATATGAATTTAATATTTCATCATCTAAGATCGTTCCTGACCATTTGGAGATTATATAACCTTCCCTTGATTTTACTTGGAATGTAATCGGTATCATATTTTCCTTTATCGCTAACGCTCAATTCAGGGG
>CAYSXT010000015.1:5977-16288 GCA_964435075.1 uncultured Candidatus Saccharibacteria bacterium | reverse complement strand
TGGAATTGTAAATGTGTCCGCAAAAGATAAGGCTACAAATAAAGAACAAAAAATTACTATCACTGCATCATCTGGTTTGTCCGACGAGGAAGTCGAGAAGATGAAAAAAGATGCTGAAGAGCATGCGGATGAGGACAAGAAAAAGAAGGAGCTAATTGAGGCCCGTAATAAAGCTGATTCACTAGTACACATGACTGAGAAAACTTTAAAAGAGGCCGGCTCAAAAATTGATGAGGCCACTAAGAAGAAAATCGACGAGAAAGTCACAGCCCTAAAGGATGTCAAAGATAAAGACGATAAGGGTGCCATAGAGAAGGCTGCTGAAGACTTGGAGAAGAATATTCAGGAAGTGGGAGCTAAAATGTACCAGCAAAATGCTCAAAAAGAGACTGCAAACGCTACGGCCAATGCCGGTGCCAATGCCAAATCAGGTGCTTCTCCAACACAAGGCGACACAAATTCAACAAGTAAAGCTTCTAAAGAGCCAATCGACGGGAAGTTCAAGAAAAAAGACTAATGGCTGATTTTTCACTAGCGGTCTTAGCTGATTCCGCAATTGTCGCGAGAGATGGGAAGCTCTCTGTGATAGGGATCTTCCGCAATATAACGTTGCGGAAGATCCCAGCGGTTTTTCCTAAGTTTAGTGTTGTGGCTATTATCTCGCAGCTTGATAAACCAATAAAGATTAAGATCGAAGTTATGGATCTTAAAGAAAATGTGGTTATTGCAAAATTGCCTGAGGGAAACTTGGTTCCGCCAAAGATGGGTGAGGATGTTCAGATGGTTGTAGATTTGGTTAATGTACCATTTAAGACTGAAGGACAGCATGAGGTTAGGATCTCAATTGATGGCGAGATTGCTAAGTTTATTCCGTTTAAGGTTCATCTAGCTAAGACCCAAGAGGAGACAAAGCCTAGCCAATAATCATGAGCAAGGATTACTACGAAATTTTAGGTGTTAAGCGTGAGGCTGATGACGCTCAAATAAAGTCTGCCTTTAGAAAAGCCGCGCATAAGTATCACCCCGACAAAGATGGTGGTGATGCTGAAAAGTTTAAAGAGGTCAATGAGGCCTATCAAGTTTTAAGTAACAAGCAAAAACGCGCTCAATATGATCAGTTTGGTCAAAGTTTTAACCAAGCAGGTGGCCCGGGCGGACCTGGTGGAGCCGCAGGGTATGGCGGTTTTCAAGGCGGACCTTTTGGTAATGCCAATTTTTCTCAGGAGGATCTTGGTGATCTTTTTGGTGATTTATTTGGTTTTGGTCGGTCAAACCGCAGAAGTAAGGCTCAGCGCGGTGAGGATCTGGCAGTTAACATTGATCTGGATTTCAAGGAGGGCGTTTTCGGTATCAAAAAAGATCTAGAGATTAACCGCTTAACAGCTTGTGATGCTTGTTCTGGCAGTGGGGATGTCTCAGGAGAGGCTAAGAAATGTGAGACTTGTAACGGTCAGGGGAGAGTTAGACAAGTAAGGCAAACTATTCTTGGCTCCATGGCTCAGGAGCAAATCTGTTCTGATTGCCAAGGCGATGGTAAAGTGCCAGAAAAACAATGTGCTGAATGTAGTGGGCAGGGTCGTCGTAAGCAGCCAGCTAAAATCCAAATAGATGTCCCAGCCGGAATCAGTTCTGGGCAAGTTATAAGATTGCGAGAGCAAGGACATGTGGGCCGTAGGGGAGCACCCGCCGGAGATCTTTTGGTGAGTGTTACCGTGGCTGACTCTGATCAGTTTGTCAGAGAAGGCTTTAACATTACCACCAGCCTCGAGCTGGAATATCCTCAGGTCGTTTTGGGCGATAAAGTCGAGATTGATGGCTTGAGCGGTAAATTAGAGATCGATATACCCGCCGGAACTAGTCCTGGGCGAGTTATTAGACTCAGAGGTGAGGGGGTGCCGGTTTTAAATGGTCACGGACGTGGCGATTTATTTGTCGAGCTAAATGTTGTTTCACCCAAAAAAGTAAGTTCTGAGGAAAAAGAGTTACTTGAGGCCTTTTTACAGGCTAGGGGCAAAAAAATAAAGAAAAAGAAGCGCAGTTTCTTCGGCGGATAAGCACAGTTGAGCTACTGCGGCTAATATGGAATAATATCGGTAACAATAACTTCCATGGATACTAGCTTCCTCACAAATATCAGTCTTGATAATCCTTCTTGGGACTTGTTTATCATTTTGTTTTTCTTAGCGGCCGCTTTTGTTTATGGAATGTCGTTGGGTCGTGACCGTATTGTCGTTATTTTGGTGGCTATTTATATGGCTTTAGCGGTAGTAAATTATGCTCCATTTTTAGGAACAGTATCTGGCTCCTTTGGAATAGATAAGATCTTTGTTGTCAGAATATCGGTGTTTGTTCTTACTTTCTTGGGCTTATTTTTCTTATTATCTAGATCTGCATTACTCAGGACGATCGCCAAAGGGGACGAACAAGGTAACTGGTTTCAGGTGGTTATTTTTAGTTTTTTGCATATAGGATTGTTGATCTCTATTGTGTTGTCTTTCTTGCCGATAGAGTTAGCCGGAAGCTTGGCTCCATTATCACAAAAGTTTTTCGTAAGTGATTTAGCTCGCTTTTTCTGGGTAATAGCACCAATCGGCGCTATGATATTTTTTGGCCGAAGCGGTGGACCTAAAAAAGAGTCAGAAGAATAGTTTTAGCAGCGCTTTACTTAAGCATTGCCATCTAATAGATTTTCCATTAAACTATTGTGTCTCTTAATATGGGGCGTTAGCTCAGTCGGTAGAGCAGTTGCCTTTTAAGCAAACGGTCGACAGTTCGAATCTGTCACGCCCCACCAATATATGACTACTGATATACCTTCTCAAATAACTGAATATCTACAGGGGAAAAGAAAATCCTTTGAGTCTCTTGATATTCCAGAAGGAACAGAATTTAAAAAAGAAGGCCAAATTGATTGCTCTCGAGCAGAGTTACTCTTGATCTCTTCCTCGTATGAAAGAAGTGCGAAATAATCGTAAAAATAGTATTGACACTTTTAGTGGGAGTAGTACTGTTTCGTTCGCAAGGTCGACGGACCTAGCATTGATATCAATTCAGTAGTAGATCACTACTGTACTTAAAGCAAAAAGGTCTCTCTGGTTTGTTGCCTTACACACCTAGGCTCGCCGGACCCTTTTTGCGATGAAGCCTTTTTTGGTGATGCCTATTGATCTAATACTCCAGACCTAATATTCTTTGATAAATCGGCGGTAAACATTTTGTAATTTTTCTACGCTATTTAAGTCAACCCACTCGTTATCTCCATGATGGTCTTTGCCATCTGGCGACATAACGATGACTGGAATATTTTTCTTTGTGAACCAACGTGAGTCAGAGGCTCCGCACGAGTAGTTAGGAAAAACGTCCTTGCCTGTTTCGGCTTTGGTTAGTTCTATTATTTTTTTTATCGCAGGATGATCGCGCTTAGTTGAAGCGGGATTGCAATGTATTAACTCCTTAAGTGTTATTTTTCCTTTAAACTCTTTACTGTCAGCTAACTTTTCTAGCTCAATAAGAATTTTTGTACGACTTGTCTCGGATGGATACCTAATATCAAGACCAGCCACTAAGTCAGAACAAACCATGTTGTAGGCCTTGCCACCATTTACTACACCTAAGTTAAAACTAATGCCGGATCTATTTTTGGCAGTAACTTGGCCTAAGATTTTTTCAGCTTGAGCTAAATAACTATTAAAAATATCTAGCGCGTTTTTTCCTTTCCAGGGTCGACTACCGTGCGCGGGATCTCCGCATACAGATACCTCGACCCAGATGGCGCCTTTTTCATCGCAGACTAGGTTCCAGTTGCGTCCGCCATCCGGCATAAGCACCACCTCTGGCTGGTAGTGATCAGCCATAAATTTTTGAGCACCTTCACTACCGCTAATCTCTTCATCACTCGTTAAAAGCAGGCCCAAGCTTTTGTCGATTCCCTCGTTTATTAGCTCTTCGAGGAGTTCTATTTGCATTACGACCAGGGTTTTCATGTCTAGGGCACCCCTGCCATAAAGGCGGGTCTTATCAGCCTTTTTCTCTATTTTTGGAACAAAATTACGTGGTAGTCCGGGTACTACATCCAAGTGTCCATAAAAAAGGATGTCTGATTTTTTCCCAGAATGAGTACTAAAGTAATAGCTGAGACTCTCACCGCCGGAAATTTTTTGCACCCTCAATTTCTTACTTTTGATTAGTGGATTAAGTCTATGCAAGATTAGGTGCATGGCCTGGGCTTTCGCTGCAGGATTATCTTTGTCAGAACGAAGGCGTATTAATTTTTTTAGTAAAACTAAATCTATCATTGGAAGCTAGTTGATATTAGATCGAACGACATAAAAAAAGAAGGGACGGTTACTCTAAGTCAATCTCAGTCAATGCTTAAAAACAACAAATGTATTATGATGGTAGGTATGCCGAAACTTACAAAACAATGGAAAATTACTATTTGGGTTAGCGCTGCTGTTGCTTTAGCGATTGCGCTAACAATTGTTATTTTACTAATAGTTGGCAAACTTCCTCATCTTGGATGGCGCTTTTTTGATACACCAAAAGAGACTGTGCAGACAGTACCTGAGGCTATCTCAACTTACACTGGACTACCCATAACAAAAGAGCAATCACAGCAGCGAGCTTTGGGAGTTATGATCGCGGGGGACCCTGTCACTAGGCCTCAAAGTGGTCTAGGGATTGCTGACATCGTGGTAGAAATGGAGGCAGCCAGCAGTATCACGCGCTTTTTAGCGATCTTCCAAAGTGAGATACCTAAGGAGATTGGTTCGGTTAGAAGTGCGCGTAACGACTACATTGATATAGCGGCTGGTTTTGATGCCGTACTAGTACATTGGGGTGGAGAAAAAAAGGCGCTGGACCGTTTAGCTAGTACTGACGCTGCGGAGATTGATCAATTTGCTAATGGTGATTTGTTCTATCGAAAACTGAGCGTACCAGCTCCGCACAATGGCTTTACTACTGATGAATTAATGGAGGAGGGCCTTGCTAGATATAACTATGATCGCAGTCCAACATTTAGTGCGTGGCAGTTTGAAGAGCCTGCGGATATTTCTGAGCGAGCAAGATCCGGAATATTAGAAATTATTTATGGCAATCCCTCATTCAATGTCGAGTACGAATATGATGCGGTGACAAACAAGTATTTACGCAGTCAAGGTGGAGTAGAGCATAAGGATGTAATAACTGGTGAAACAATTGCGCCGACAAATGTTTTGGTTTTGAGAGCAAACCATTTTACCTATGATCAAATCGGTGGCTACCTTCAGATCGACATAAAATCAGGTGGTGATTGCACACTATTTAATAATGGCAGTGAAGAAGATTGTGTATGGGAAAAGGGAGGCGAGGATGATCCAATTACGATTAAAGATAAGAATGGCTTTCCGCTAGCTCTAGTTAAAGGTCAGACTTATATTCAGGTTGTCTTGCCGAGTGCGGAGGTCAATTGGGAGCCGCAACAGTCATCCAGTACAGGTTCAGTTACTCAGTAGACACCTAGTATCCTTCATGGCAAAATGCCTCTAGCAATAGTTTTACCGCTGTTTACGGTAAAAATATTTGTCTCTAGCTGATAACTCTTAAGACAATGAAAAAAGCCAATATTTATAGAACTCATTCTTGCGGAGAGCTGACCAAGTCAGACGCTAATAAGTCCGTTACTTTAGCGGGCTGGATGCACTCCCGGCGTGATCACGGCGGTATAATATTTATCGATATTAGAGATCGTTTTGGTCTTACTCAGCTTCGTTTTGACCCGGATAATTCTGAAGACGTATTTAAGATAGCTGATAAGTTGCGGGCAGAGGATGTCTTTACAGTGACTGGCAAAGTCATTAAGCGGCCATCTGGCATGCAAAACAAAAAATTAGCCACGGGTGAGATAGAGGTCGATGTTATGGAGTTAACTCTACTCAACAAGTCCAAGACACCTCCCTTTGAAATTGATCGTGAGCCAGAAAATTTAGATGAGGATGTGAGATTAAAATATCGCTACTTAGACTTGCGACATAAGCGGATGCAAAAAAATATTGAGTTTAGGAGCGACGTTATGTCTTCGATTCGTACCTTTTTTAGAAAGAACAAATTCATTGAAATAGAAACTCCAGTTATGGGTCGTGAAACACCAGAAGGGGCTAGAGATTATTTGGTTCCATCTAGGGTGTATCCGGGAGAGGTTTATGCCTTAGCCCAAGCTCCGCAGCAATATAAGCAGTTGCTTATGGTAGCGGGACTAGATCGATATTTTCAGTTAAGTAAATCATTTAGAGATGAAGACCCTCGTGCCGATCGTTTTCCGGAATTTACGCAGGTCGATATGGAGATGTCGTACGTAGAGCAAGAGGATGTTCTTAATATTATGGAAGAGCTTATAATCTCACTGGCCAAGGAGTATTCACAGGCTAAAGTGGTAGGAGAGCCAATCGTAAGGCTCAAATACGCTGATGTAATGGAGCGCTATGGTCTTGATAAACCTGACATAAGGTTCGGTCTGGAACTTAATGATGTCACTTCAATCGTACATAAATCTAATTTTGCCGTCTTTGCAAAAGCGGAGAGTGTTCAAGCCTTAGCGGCACCGATAGCTTCTTACTCCAGAAAAGAGTTTGACGATCTTATCTCAAAGGCACAGGACTTGGGAGCAAAGGGATTAGCTTGGATTTCTCTAAAAGGAGCAAGCGGCTTTGAATCTCCAATTGCTAAATTCTTTAGCGACGATCAGCTCAAAGAACTAGCAAAGACTGTTGGCGCTAAAAAAGGTGATGCAATTTTATTTGTGGCTGACAAAAAAGAATCAGCCTTAGATGTCTTAGGAAGACTCCGCAATCACATTGGCGATTTGCTTGAATTGCGCGATCCCAAAAAGTTAGCCTTTGCGTGGATCTATGATTTTCCAATGTTTGAATTTAATCAGGAGGAACAGCGAATAGAGCCAATGCATCATATGTTCACCCAGCCTTATCCTGAGGATCTAGACAAACTAGAAAAAGAGCCTCTCTCGGTTAAGGCACAACTTTATGATCTAGTCTTAAATGGTTTTGAACTCGGTTCTGGATCTGTGAGAATTTGGCAACCAGAGCTGCAGCGACTGGTTATGAGCATGATAGGCATTTCAAAAGAAGAGCAGGATAAAAAGTTTGGTCATATGCTAAAGGCTTTTGAATATGGTGCCCCACCACACGCCGGGATGGCCTTAGGATTTGATCGATTAGTGGCTTTGTTAAGAGGAGAGAATAATATGCGCGACCTCATAGCTTTTCCAATGAATTCACAAGCGCGCGATCTAATGACCGGGGCTCCATCACCGATAACACCAGCTCAATTAAAGGAGTTGGGTCTTTCACTGCGAAAACCACTTAAAAAATAACTTCCATGCCTAAAGCAAAAGCTAAGAAAAAAACAACAAAAAAAGCAGCCAAGAAGACTAAACGCTCGACAAGCAAAAAATCGGCAACAAAAAAGAAGAAATCTTCAAAAGCTAAGAAAAAAAATACGCCAAAAGTAAAGCCTACTGAAAAAATTCCCGTAAAATTAGAGAAATTTCTAGTAAGCAAAAAGGCTAAGTTTGAGCCGGTTGAACATCGCACGGTATACACGACCTTCGATGCCTCTATGACTTTAGGTGTACCGGCAGGAGCAGTAGCTAAAACTTTGTTGGTTCAAACTGACCGAGATCTATTAATAGTTTCTATACCTGGCGATAAAAATCTGGATTTTCAAAAGCTTAAGAAAGCCGTTATAGCCGAATTTAAAAAAAGAAATCTGCCTCCAGTTAAGAAAGTCAGTTTAGCGTCGGAAAAAATGATTGAGAAAAAATTCACTAAATCGCCGGGAGCTCTTCCGCCCTTTGGAGCTTTGTATGATTTGCCCACTTTCGTCGATAGGGGATTACAAAAACCAAAAAAGCTTATTCTGAATGCCGGTTCATTTACGTTATCTATTGAAATGTCACCAGCCGAGTATTTGAGAATATGTGACGCGTGTCTGGGTTCTATTAGTAAAAAAAGATAAGGATAAGAGATTCAGTGGCATATAAAGTAAAACTTAAAGAGTTTGAGGGTCCCCTAGATCTGCTTTTAGATTTAATAGAACAAGAAAAATTAGATATAACTGCCGTATCTCTGGCTAAGATTACTAATGACTATCTTGAAGAGGTAAAAAAACTACAAGAAGTTAATATTGAATCTTTAGTAGATTTTTTGGTTATTGCGAGTCAGCTTCTTGTTATAAAATCGCGAGCTCTTTTGCCGCTGCTAGAGCAAAAGCAAGATGAGGAAGTTAAGTCTGAGGAACTAGCATTTAGATTAGCTGAGTTGAAAAAGTTTAGGTTAGCTGCCGAGGATTTAGCTAAGCAGCTGGAGAGTAAACATTTCTCTATCGATCGGGAACCAGTAATAGCTTCAATCTTTTATCCGCCACCCAAATTAACGGTTGATGATATAGAAAAAGCCTTTCAGGATGTAATCACTCAACTGCCATCAGCTGAACTATTAGAAGAAGAAGTAGTTCAAGAGGTCGTATCTTTGGAGGACAAGTTGGCCATAATCCAAAAAAACTTGAATAATGTATCTAAAATCTCCTTTAAGAAATTAACAGACCAGGCCAATAAAACTGAAATTATCGTGACTTTTTTGGCTATGTTAGAGCTTATGAAACAGAGGCTAGTGTCTGTTGATCAAGATCAAATGTTTGGTGATATTGTAATCAAAGCTCTAAAACCCAAAGACCTAACCAATCAACAAAACTAAAAATGGATCCATCAGATAACCTAAGATCAAAAATTGAAGCCCTACTTTTTGCCGCCGGACGACCCATCGGTATACGTCAGTTGGCTAAACTGGCCGAATCAACACCAAAAGCAATTGCCAAAGTTCTTGATGCACTTGAGGAGGACTATCGTGAGCACCGCCGGGGAATCGCTCTCATTCAAAAAGACAATAAAGTACAAATGGTAAGCAATCCGGAGCACGGGGAGAGTGTAGAGACATTTATTAAAGAGGAGTTTACGGGACCATTATCCCGAGCCGCTCTGGAAACACTTGCGATCATTGCTTATCGAGGCCCTATCCCAAAGCCTGAAATTGATACCGTCAGGGGAGTAAATTCGGCTATTATGTTGCGTACCCTGCTAGTTAGAGGCCTTGTTGAGCGAAAAAAGAACCCAAAAGATGCGCGGTCCTTTGTTTACTCGCTTTCTTTTGATTTTATGCGTCATTTAGGTATAGATAAGGTTAATGCTCTCCCTAAATTTGACGAACTTCATAATCATGAGGTCATGGTAAAGTTTGCTGAGGGTGCTACGGATGCTAGCATTGAAAAAACTAAATAATAGACATAATATTTTATAAATGAGAGAGACAATTCAGCCAACACCAGAAAGTTCATCAGTAGAGAATGGACAATATGTGCAGCCCAAGGCCAAGAAGAAAAATCGTTTTTGGGGAGTTGTTACTATTGTTGTGCTAGTGGGTGTTGTATTGCTTATTATCTGGACCTTTTTTACGCGTGGTAATGATTCACAAGACAGTTCATCTTTGACTGCAAGTTCAATTAGCTCTACCACAACTTTTGAGGAAAATAATGATCCAAGTCAAGATCCCGATAGCGATGGTTTAACCAACAAACAAGAAGAACAGTACGGCACAAATCCCAGCGAATCCGATACTGATAAAGATGGTTTTTCAGATGGCGAAGAGATAAAGAATGGTTATAACCCAAATGGTCCGGGACGGTTAGAGGTAGAAGGGGAGACTGGGAGTTTAAGCAATAATCAGGACTCCAATCAACAGCAATCCAACTCGGAAGCAGAGTTTACTGGAGTACCATTGGATCAGGTTTTTAGCGGCTCCGGTGAGTCTTATATCTGTTCAATAACGGGTGGGACCACTGAAGTCAACACGGTCACTCTTAATGTTAAGGGCGACAAGATCAGGCAAGAGACACCAGTTAACGGCGAGACCTTAGTAATGATTGTAGATGGAACTACTTTTTATATGAGTGGTTTTAAAGGTGGCAAATTTATAAAATTAAACTATGATCCTGAGGCAGGCGTGGCAACGGGTGAGGGAGCTCAGGTAAAAAATGGAATTTTTACAAGCGAAAAACATATTCTCAATACGCATCTAGTTAAGGTTGACTGCCAGCAAGAACTAGTTCCTGATTCGGTCTTTACTGTGTCAGAAGATCTACTAGTAAATCCTTAAAATGTTAGGTACTTTTATGGCGATCTTAAACTTGATTGCCAATGACATTAAGTTGCCGCTCAATCTCCAAGAGCCATTGATTAAGGCTACAGAAGTTTATCAGCCC
>CAYSXT010000015.1:0-5877 GCA_964435075.1 uncultured Candidatus Saccharibacteria bacterium | reverse complement strand
TAGTAGTGCCACAAGCTATTGAAAATTTAGATGAAGATAGTAGTGTCGCTGGTTTGGTGCCAGGCGAGGAGTTTACAGTAGATGATCTCTTGCAAGCTCTTATGGTAGCCTCGGCCAACGATGCAGCGGTAACATTGGCCTATGGCTTAGCCGGGTCTGAAAAAAAATTTGTAGATGCTATGAACCTATATGCCGATGATTTGGGCTTGATAAATACTACTTTTGCTAATGCAAGTGGGTTAGATGACTCGAGAGCCCACTCGACAGCTCGAGACATAGCTTTTTTACTACTTAGCGCACAAAGAAATTCTTTACTGAACTCATATTCCCAGCTAGACGGAGGTACTATTTTTAATTCAGCTGGAGAACCCCATTATCTCCAGGCCACGGACAAGCTCTTAGCAAAAAGTGATGTTAATGTCGTCTTGGCAAAGACAGGCTTCACTGATTTAGCCGGCGCTTCTTTCGCTGTTATGTCTGAAGAAAATGGCCGCAAATTAGTTAGTGTTTTGCTAGATAGTCCAGATCGTTTTGCGGAGACTGAAGAGCTTCTAAGTTATGGGTTTAGAGAGTTCACTTGGCCAAGTTTTTATAGTGGATCTTTAGCTGGGGAAGAAGAGGAGTCACAGTTCGGTGGCTGATCCAATAATCTCAAAGTTAATAGATATCTTTAGTATCGGAACCCTAACTTTTGTGGTGGCTTTTGCTCTTACTCCACTGCTGACAAATTTTTTGTATAAATATCGGTTAGGCAAGAGTATACGATCGGGGAAGACTCCTATCTTCACAAAACTACATAAAAAAAAGGAAGGAACCCCAACCGGTGGTGGCGTATTGATTTGGGGAACTGTTTTAGTACTAGCCTTGTTATTTTACTTTTTAGGTCCTGTGTTAAAGATTCAGTTTTTCGTAGATCATTTAAACTTTTTGACGCGTGAACAAACTTGGTTGCCGCTGGGAGTGTTAGTTCTAACCGCTATAGTTGGCCTAGTCGACGATATCTTTAACGCAAAGAAAATTGGACCGTTTGGTGGCGGCTTGCGCATGCGGCAGCGCTTTATTCTCTACACGGCTATTGCAGCTTTTGGTGCATGGTGGTTTTTCTATAAATTAGGATTCGATATTTTACATGTACCGGGGATTGGTGATTTTGCGATTGGTTGGTGGTATATACCTTTGTTTATCTTTGTGGTCGTTGCTACTTCATTTTCGGTGAATGAGACTGATGGTTTAGATGGCCTCTCGGGTGGGGTTTTGTCATTCGCCTTTGTGGCCTTTGGCGTGATCTCTTTTGTGCAGGGTAGAATAGAACTAACCATGTTTATAAGTGCTGTTGTGGGGGCTCTGTTGGCTTTCTTATGGTTTAACGTATATCCCGCTAGGTTTTTTATGGGAGACACGGGAGCAATGTCTCTCGGCTTTACTTTGGCGATAGTGGCCTTTTTGACTAACTCCGTTTTAGTTCTGCCATTTATTGGTTTTGTGCTTGTTTTAGAGTCGTCCAGCGTAATAATCCAAGTATTTTCTAAAAAGGTCTTCAAAAGAAAAGTGTTTAAATCTGCGCCGCTGCATCACCATTTTGAGGCTATTGGTTGGCCAGAACCAAAAGTAGTAATGAGGTTTTGGATAATCGCAGCAATAACGGCTATGATCGGCCTCCTAATAGGATTAGTAGGCAGAGGTGCTGCAGTCTTTATCATCTAGTAAAAGCAACATCATGATAGGTATTTTCGATTCTGGTCTGGGAGGACTTACGGCTGTTCGGGCTATTCTCAGGCAAGTACCTGATCAGGACATTATTTATTTTGGTGATACGGCAAGAGTGCCTTATGGCTCAAAGAGTGCTGAGACAATAAAGCAGTATGCAATCCAGAATTCTAAGTGGTTAATAAATAGGGGAGCAGACTCGTTGGTTATTGCTTGTCATTCAGCAGCCAGTGTTGCCGGTGATTATGTTCGTCAAGAATTTGAAACAGATAATTTCCCAGTTTTTGATGTGATTAAAGCCGGACTGGACGAGGCCCTTGCAAAAACAAAAGGTCGCATAGGTATTATAGGTACCAAAGCAACGATTTTTTCTGGTGTTCATAAAAAGTACCTCTTATCTGTTAACCCACAGCTCCAGGTTTGGACAAAAGCCTGTCCGCTGTTGGTTCCGTTGGTAGAGGAGGGCTATCTGGATCAACCTGAGACCACCAGCATTTTAGCCAAATACCTTAAAGATATATTTGAAAATGAGGTAGATACCTTAGTTTTAGCTTGCACGCACTATCCATTACTAAAAGCGCAAATTAGATCCTTAATACCCAAAGGGGTAACCTTAGTGGACCCTGCGGAAGCCTTGGCTCTAGAGGTCAAGTTAAAACTACCTAAATCAGCTAAAAAGAGACTCGAACTAGTATTTAGTGATGAATCTTCTGCTGCTGAGGCTATGATAAAGAATATTTTTGGACAACAAATGAGTTATTCAGTAAATAGAAACGCACCTCTTGCCTAGTATGAGCTTTTAGTTCAAACTAAAAACTATTAATACTTTAACTTTCCACTCTTGGCCTTACCTACCCCTCGAGAAATAATTATCAAGAACGGTACGCTCATTGATGGGAGCGGTACCTCGCGCGTCCAAAAGGATGTCAGGATTAAGGATGATACGATCCGAGAGATTGGCGACTTTAAGAATCGTAATGCTGATTTAGTTATTGATGCCACGGGTAAATTTGTAGTTCCCGGTTTTATAGATGTTCAATCGCATACAGATGCATATTGGACTTTATTTACCATTCCAAATCAAGATTCACTGGTAAATCAAGGAATCACCTCTTTAGTGATGGGTACCTGTGGAAGTTCTATCGCACCTTTGCCAGAGGCAGACGCTATAAAATCAATTCAAAAATGGGCTGACATTTCTGAGGTGCAATTAAATTGGCTAAAATTATCGGAACTGTACCAAGTTTTGGAAGACCGTGGTGTGCCTCTAAATGTGGGAACAATGATAGGACACAGTACAGTGCGACGCGGACTACTGCGTGAGGAAGTGCGTGACATGACCACAGAGGAAATGGATATGTTTAGAAAGATGGTCGACGATGGTATGGCTGATGGTGCTTTTGGTGTGTCGTTTGGTTTAGCATACTCACACGCTAACTTTGTCGGATTACCAGAGCTAGTTGAGATTGGCAGAATGGTTGCTAACAATGAGGGTTATTGTTCATTCCACTTGCGTTACGATGATGAGCGATTTGATGAGGGTGTTGCTGAGGTAATTGAAGTCGGCAAACAGGCAAAAGTTCCAGTAATGATCTCTCACTTAAGAGCGAATGGTAGTGATGCTTGGCCACGATTAGAGCCGGCTATTAATTTAATCGACGAGGCTGATAAAAAGGGTGTCAAGATAAATTTTAATATGTATCCCTACGATGTGACACTGTCGGTTCTTTATAATTATTTGCCGCCTTGGTTCTCACACGGAGGAAAAAAGAAACTCCTTGAAAGGATCAAGAATAAAAAACTGAGGGATCGCGTTACGGAAGAGATGCGTCAACAACCGTATAGCTACGCGGATATGATAATTGCTAGAGCTCCATTTAATCCGGCTTTGGCTGGTAAAAAGATTGGTGATATGGCTGTAGGTTCTGGATTATCAGCTGAAGAAACGGTTCTTAATTCATTGTTGGCAGCAAATGGTCAGATAATAATTTTAGGAAAAACTATTAAGGAAGAACATGTAAAGAAGTTATTATCTCACCGCTTATCCATGCTAGGTACGGATGCGGCGGGATACGATCTTAACTTTAGCGGAGAACTGGTTCATCCTCGTAGCTTTGGTACTTTTCCACGCGTCATTGCCAAATATGTCAGAGACGATAAACTATTGACGCTCGAGGCCGCGATACAAAAGATGACAGCAACACCTGCAGCGCAAATGGGTATGAAGAAACGCGGCTTGCTGAGACCTGACTATTTTGCGGACGTTGTTGTTTTTGATCCAGCTACGATACAAGATGAGGCGACTACAGAACAGCCATTTAGATATCCGACTGGCATTGAGCACGTCATGATTAATGGCAAAATGGTGCAAGGACCATTTAAACAGGCTAACCCAATGGCTGGCTACATTCTAAGACACGGTCGGGTTTAGAAAACTGACCTTTTTGGGTGTTTTTGTTAGCATGACAGCATGCACAAAGATTTAGATTTTAAAGACAAAAAAGTAACGGTAATGGGCCTTGGCTTATCAGGTGGGGGACTTGGTGCCGCGACTTGGCTCTTACAACAAGGTGCCTTAGTAACTGTTACTGATTTACGCCAGCCTGAGGAACTGAATAAGTCCATCAAAGAGCTTAATAAGCTCGGAATAAATTATAAGGGCATCTTTGGAAAACATCGAGAGGAGGATTTTAAGGACGCTGATCTAGTCATCAAAAACCCTGCCGTTCCTTCAGAATCTTCGTTCTTAGCTATTGCTAAAGAGGCTGGTGTCAGGGTTGATACGGCGATAGGTATATTTATTTCGCAGTTTCCCGGAAAAGTTATAGGTATTACAGGAACAAAAGGCAAGACAACTACTACCACCCTTTTACATCAGATAATTAAAACATCAGGTAAAGAGACTATCCTCGGCGGCAATATTAGAAAATCACCGCTGTTAGAATTAGGAAAGGCTAATAAAAACACCATAGCCGTTTTAGAGTTATCAAGTTTTCAGCTCGAAAATTTTAATGAACATAAATTTTCTCCGCATATCGCCATTTGGACTAATCTTTATGAGGATCATTTAGATCGATACAAGAATATGAAAGAGTATGCAGGGGCCAAAGCAAATATTTACTTGTATCAATCAAAAAATGACATCTTTATAACTAACGCTGACCAGCCTGAGATGTTAAGCCACGCAGAAAAAGCATTTGGAAAAGTTATTTATTTTTCAGCTAGTAAACCGCTGCAAAATGGTTTTTCTGTAATTGAAAATCAAATAGTCTATAAAAAGGTGGGTGAGTCGATCAACTATGGCACGCTTGAAAACTTAAAAATTCGCGGAGCTCATAATGTAGCTAATATATTGGCAGCCATAGCAGGTGCAGCTATGCTGGGAATTGAAACTGATCATATAAAAGAGGTCGTAGAGAATTTTAAAGGAGTCGAAAATCGTTTAGAAGAAGTTAGAACTGTAAATGGAGTTAAGTTCATCAATGATACGGCTAGTACTATACCCATTTCTACAATTGCTGCGCTAAATTCTATGACAGATCCTACGATTCTTATTGCAGGTGGGTCAGAGAAAAACTTACCATTCGATGAAATGTCAAAAACAATCTTAGAAAAAGTTAAAAAGCTTATTCTTCTAGATGATGAGGCAAGCTATAGAATTCAAAAAAATTTGGAAGATATAGATTTGAAAAAAAGTAAAAAAATATTAGTGGCTAATAAATATAAGAGTATGGATGACGCTGTTAAGTCAGCATTTAGCTTAGCTAGTCCGAAAGATACCGTTTTATTATCTCCTGGAGCAGCTAGCTTTGGTCTATTTAAGAATGAGTTTGACCGTGGTGACAAATTTACTGAGGCTGTCTTGAGCCTGTGATATAGTTTTTAGGATATGATGCCCACTTCTAAGCACCACAAGCCTGATATTGTGCTGATTTTGACCATATTACTGCTTGTAGTATTTGGTCTTATCGCAATTGCTTCCGCGAGCTCAGTTATAAGCTTTGATCAATTCGGAGACAATTTGGCCATGCTCAAAAACCAAATCACACACGGTGTTTTATTGGGTCTTGTTGCGTTGGTTGCTTTTGCTTTTGTTCCTTATAAGTTTTGGAAAAATATTAATATCTTGTTGCTGATTTTGACTGTGCTGCTATTAGTAGGCGTCAGCTT
>CAYSXT010000014.1:0-16556 GCA_964435075.1 uncultured Candidatus Saccharibacteria bacterium | reverse complement strand
ACTGCTATTTTTTTCAATATTTTGTCCTCGTTCGCTCACGACAATACCTTATCACAATCTATAATTATTCTGTCTCTTGTCACCCTCGATAAACCTAAACTCCGTAAAAATCTTTTCTGGATCTATCCACATTTTCATAAACCTCATTGTATATCCACAACGCCATTGAAGCATAAAAATTTACATTTCCGCTTTGCAAAAAAAGAGGCTCGACGAATGTCGAGCCTGCGTGTTGTAGAACTTTTTATGCGGAATCTTTCTAGCGGTCTATGGCTTTCCGTAAAGCCTGACAAAACTCTTTGCAAGAAAAAGGCTTTTCTAACCAATTAATCACATCAGAGTCATTTGGCATGGTATACCCGCTCATGACTATGAACGGAAGATCCGGTCTTGACTCCAGTATTTTGGCCCTTAACTCGAGACCAGTCATCTTTGGCATAGTTGAATCTGTTAGGACTAGTCCGATCTCAGTGTCAAGGCTTTGAAAGATTTCCAACCCTTTTTGCCCATTCGGCGCTGAAACTATGTCTATTCCCAAACCTTTACAATAGCGAGCCACTAGCTTTATGATAGTTGGCTCATCCTCGACGACTAGGAGCTTACCCTTAAGCGAAATCTCCCCACACTTATTCTCCTCCTTCTGTTGAGTGGGTTTAGTGTCGGCAGTAAGAGGAAGCAGTATCGTAAAAACCGTTCCTCTTCCTAACTGAGAGTCAAGGACAATCTTACCTGAGTGCTGTTCGCATATCCCTAGCGCCTGTGAAAGGCCCAATCCCGTTCCTTTTCCTACCTCCTTAGTGGTAAAAAAAGGATTGAACACTTTTTCAGCCACCTCAGGTGCTATGCCTGAGCCGTTATCCTTTACGTCTATTGCAGCAAAAGTTGATGTCTTCCGCAAGTCAATTTTTATAGTTCCATGGCCCTCCAAGGCATCTACTGCGTTAATGATCAGGTTAATCAATGCCTGCTGGAGCTGATTAGCATCAGCATTAACAAACATAGGATCTGAAGCTATTTCGAACTCGGTGGTGATTGTTACCGGAATCGTTCTAGCAATCAGGAGCTGGATGTTCTTTAGCCAAATGGAGAGATCAAGTAGCTCTTGATTTAGTGTTGACTTCCTTGAAAAGTCCATCAAGGCTCGAATGAGCCGACTGGCCTTCTTGCCCTGATCTTCTATAACCCTGGCATCATCCACGATTACTGCGGATGCGTCTGGATTATCGCTGATCAGGTTGGCTGACCCGATCATGGCACACAAAATGTTGTTAAAATCGTGCGCAATGCCTGCTGTTAAGTGACCGATAGCCTCTAATTTCTGAGACTGCCGCAACTTGTTTTCCAGTTGAACTTGCTCGGTCAAATCCCGGACCGTCGCTTGGACAACTTTTTGGCTCTGCCATACCATTGGCGTAAGTAACACCTCGGCCGGAAAAATTTCCCCGTTCAGACGTTTGTGTGACCATTTAAAGAAGTTCCGACCATCTTGATAAGCCGCTTTAATCATCTCCGACGCCTTCTCAAAAGAGTCTCGCCCATCTGGTTGTGTGGGGGGCGAAATATCAGCGGGATGACAACAGCAGAACTCCTCCTTAGTACAAGTAAACATTTTCGTGGTTGCAGGGTTGCAGTCAAGGAAAGTCTCGCCCAGAATCATCATAGCCTCATTGCTAGATTCAAAGATCCTCTTGTACTTCATGTATTCCTCATTTTCTACCGTAACATCTTGGGTAGAGCAGAGAATAAAGCACACATCTCCGACCTGCATCCTCGACTTATCGTACGACAGAATCTTCTTCTGTCCGTCACATACTTTGCTGATCTGAATTTTGCCGGTAGCGTGAAGAAGCCTTTCAATAAAGCTTGCATCCTCAGGATATAGTTCGCCTAGCTTGCGACCATTCAGATTTTTGATGTCTTGATGAAATAAACCGAACATGGCGTTGTATGAATGAATTCTCAACGAATCCGGCTCGATCAGAGCAAGTCCAATTAGAGCTTGGTCAAAAAGCACACATTCACTCGTCTTAAGCAAATGGCAGTGCAAAGAGTTATCGTTCTTTTTCATGATTTCTCCCTTGTGAAAGAAACTTTTTTTATATTAACGAACAAAAAACTATCTTTTTCCTAACACTTTTATAGAATATGTCAATGGTCTTTTGTCACGCATGTCCAAAAACACTTGAACAACTATCCTTTAGTCTGCGACCCAAGGATATTAACTTATCTGGCGCATAAGATTTTCCTAGTTCCTTTTCTACTTCACGTAGGCCATCTATTATTTTTTCACCGGCTGAATAATGACCGCCGGTGAAACATCAAGTTTATTGGGTTCCCAGCTAGAGTTAGAACTTCGTTGTTGATATAGAATGGCCGGCACCGGTTTTGATTGAACGACCCATAAATTAAAAGTACTAATCCAATCTTCATCGGCCCAAGCCTGCTTGAGCACTTTTGTTTGGCCACTCGGTTCAAATGTTGGTGGTATTAAAATGTCTACTTTTTCCATTTGTTTATATCCTGGAGCGGGAGACGGGATTCGCACCCGCGACCTCTTCCTTGGCAAGGAAGCGTTCTACTACTGAACTACTCCCGCATATAAATGCAGAACGAGATTAGTCTAAACCGACTAAATACATCTTGCAATGCCTAAAAGATGATTGATCATCTTACCGCAAAAAGCGCGGTCCTGGTTTAGACCAGTATTAGATTTTAGCTTTTTTGGGCTTAGCCGGCTTGGACAACAAAACAACGATATAGCCTATTAGCGCCAAAACAAGATAAAGAATTGTGTCACCAGGTTTTTGTAAGCTGGCTCCCAATAAATCCTCCAAGAAAAAACTATACGTGCCCACAAAGCTTAAAACCGCTGCCAAGCCAAGTACGGTCCATTTTTGTTTACTAGCTGGAACCAAATAGCTCAAACCGATAACAACTAATCCGGTAATGATCCAAGCCCAACTTTCAGTAACATTAAAAAAAAGATCGCCCGAGAAAAGACTATCGCGAGAAGTCGGACCAAAAATAAAAAAACCCAATACACCAACCAAGAGCAAGAAATAGCCTACTAAATTTTGGTATTGTTTTACGTTCATCTTTTAACATTAGTGTTAGGTGATTAAAATTGCAATTTAAATTAGCTGTGCTTTTATGTGTGTATGTCAGATAGTAATTTTGCAACCGCCTTAACTTGTATGGATGGCCGTATAGCCCAGCCAGTTATTGATTGGGTTAAAGCGCAGGATAGCTCAGTCCAATATGTAGATTTAATAACAGAAGCGGGTATGGAAGGAGCGCTTGCTAATGAAAAACTTGCTAACCAAGAGGCAACACCTTTGTCGCAATTTAAGTTTAAGGCACATGACGTCTCCATAAACGGGCATGGCTCAAGTTTTATTGTAATTGTTGGACATGAGCAATGCGCCGGAAATCCAGTCGATGAAACCCAACACATTGCAGATATCAAGAAATCGGTTGATTTAGTTAAGTCATGGCATACCGGCGCAAAAATAGCGGGCTTGTACTTAAAACACGTTTCTGACGCAAAGTGGGAGCCACAGGTAATCGTACCCTTGCAATAAAAATCTAAATAGTGTAAAAATGTTCGGCGTATTAATAAAGGCGTCTACTCGTTTAGGTCGTTTAGGTCGCTTCGATCGTTTTTACGTAATGGATGGTAATAGCCAAAAACCCGAGCCGGTGATTCTGCTGACCCGGACTTAGTAGCTCTTTTTACATCAGAGGAGAGATCTTCATGGAAAATATCGAAAAACCCAGTATGCTCTGGCTTTGGACGTGCGTCGATCCCAGAATTTCGAACAGGCAGGATGAATCCTGGGCATTCGAGACTTTCGACATCGAAAACGTCCAAACCCACTGTGAGGCCGGACCGGAGAGCGTTCTTCACTTTCTTTTGTCTAACTTTAAGCTAGACCGCCAGTACGGCGAGGGTGACCCGCGCAATGCTCTCTCACGTATTATTGAGCTCTTTGAGGTCACGCTGGTGCTGATTGGACACGAGGGTTGCAAAGGGTACCCCGTGAAGTTCCGGGCTCACGTCGACAAGATCAGTCGTACAATTGACACCTGGCGGGAAAAGTGTCGGACACCCGCGTATGGGGCAATTCGACGCCTCGATAGCAAAGACGTCTTTGGGCCCCCGGAGTTGCTCGTGACGCCTCTTTCTAGTACCCCTACGCCCATCCTCGTCAATACTCACTAAATTTTGTATACCAAACATGGCGGACCCTAAGACGGTTCGCCTTTTTCTTTATTTTGCCTTTATGGTGCCGAGAGCCAGAATCGAACTGGCGACGCTCGCCTCTTCAGGGCGACGCTCTACCACTGAGCTACCTCGGCATACGCATAGTTTACCATGGTGGGCACTATAGGATTCGAACCTATGACCTTCTCGGTGTAAACGAGACGCTCTAACCAACTGAGCCAAGTGCCCTTGATGTGTTCAACACTCTATAAAAAAAACTAACCTCGAACAAGTGTTCGAGGTTTTTTGCTATTTACAGCAGACAAAGCTCTTCTGCTGTAAGCCTACAACGATGTCTTCGATGCTCGCCGCAATAGCCCGATCATGCATATCGTCCTCACTGAGATTCACGATTACCTTTCTGATCAAGCTAAAGACCTCAGCCGTACTTTCGGAAAAAAGGACTGATTTTCGGTTTCTACTGCCAAAAAACAGAGCCTTGATGTGCCGAAAATAAAAGTCCAGCACATCCTGATGAGTTGATGGTTCATTCTCAAGAGATTTATCTCTTAAGCCGATTTGCTTTTTCGTCTCCCTTACAAGATTGACAATACCGTACTTGTAAAATCCCTCTACGCCATTCTCCTTGATCTTCAGATCAAACTTGAGGGTCAAAATATAGTGCATCGCATTGGCAATAACATCAAAGCAGGGAATTTCGTTTTTGTAAGGACGCACAATTAACACGAATTGTTTTTTTCTTAGGATTTTTACATCCCTCAACAAGTGGTTATCAACCAAGTGATCAGCGTTGTGCCACCTCTTTTTGCAAAGATGGTTAAGACACTCGACTCTTCTGCCGACACCCAGACCTCGCACGTGTGACTTTTTCTTAAGCGTATTACGCCCGCCACACTCAGGACAATTGCCTACTATTCGATAGTACATAGACATCCTTCTCCACGTATAAAAAGAACAATGTTACCGACGCGTGGTGTACTTTTCTAGCTCATTTATTTTATCTGGTCAAATAAAAAAGGTTAGCTAACGCGAGATCAACTAACCAATTTTTTCGTTGTGTATGGGGCAGCTATAGCTTACCTCCTTAATATAGCTTATTCCCACCCCATCAACTTTTCGCCGACAAGTACAGGAATCTTTTTTCTCTACTTCGGCGACTGGCTTTGTTGTGTATCGGCTATCACTTATTTTTGTGACAGACTCTTTAGGTGCTACTTTGGTTGCACCTTTTTTTATTTGCTTAAAAGGCCACATTACGCAACACCTCCTTAAAGAACATTCAACAATTGAGCAGTACATCCAACCACAAAAACGCCAGTACTGCAACCGGTTGAAATAGCTCTGATTAATCTGCTCAAACTTGATTCTATTGGTGCGCGAGGGGGGATTTGAACCCCCAAGCCTTGTGGGCACACGCCCCTCAAGCGTGCGCGTATACCGATTCCGCCACTCGCGCTAATGTGGCATTAGAGTAAGGAGCAAGGGGTAAAAAATCAAGTTCGACTAAGACTTGATCATTTCTGCTAAGATTTTGGACTTCTTGACATCGTTATCAACTGCTTTTAAAACAGCTGGTAACTTCTTAAAATCTTTCTTTAATACGTCTCGCAAGGATCCATTGTAGAGCGCGGCAGCCGGGTGATAGAGAGGAAAAAATACGCGCCGCACACCATCCGGTGCCGTAGTTCTAAAAGGTTTACCGTGACACTCAGAAATAGTTTTGGAAGCGATCATGTGACCAAGACTATGGCGACCTAAAGTCACTATTACCTTAGGATTAATCAGATTAATTTGAGCATTGAGCCAAGCCTGTGTACATGTATCCACCTCGACCGGTAGTGGATCACGATTGCCCGGAGGGCGACACTTTACAACGTTAGCAATGTAGACGTCCTCTCTCTTTAATTTAATCAAACCAAGCATCTCATCTAAAAACTTACCGGCGGCTCCCACAAAAGGTCGGCCAGACAAATCCTCATTTTTTCCCGGTCCCTCGCCTATAAACAGGATATCTGCATTGGGATTACCCTCTCCCGGAACCGCAGTAGTACGCGTCTGATGTAACTGACACTTTAAACACTTGGCGACATTAGCATCTAGCGTCTTTAAATCTTTATTCTCTGGCGTGAACTCAAACATCTTTTACCCCAAAAATTCTTTAAGCCATTTAATGTCAGCCTCTCGTCCAGCCTCTGCAGTTTCTAAGATTAAGTCTTTTCCCTTGATGTGCTTTGAGCTTAAAACAGCCTCAAAGCCCTTTAGACCAATAAAGCCTTTGCCTAAGTTCTCGTGCCTATCTCTGGCACCTCCCAGATCAACTTTAGAATCATTTAAGTGCAGCATCGGAACATTATCCCAGCCTATATGTTTATCAACTAAGCCAAAAGATGCTTCTACGGCCGATTTGGTCCGTAAATCATAACCTGCCGCAAAAAAATGACAGGTATCAATAACCGCTGCCACGCGGGGATTATCTCTAAAGGGATCCAAAATGGCCCCAAAGATCTCAGGCTTAGCACCAATGTCATTTTTTTGCCCGGCCGTGTTCTCCAAACAGATTATCGTGTCAGATCCTTTAGATTTTTGGAGCGACTCGTCTATCATGCGTTTTACTTTTTCTTTGCCTACTTTGATGCCAGCTCCTAAATGACTTCCTACGTGCATGACAAAGTACTTAAGACCCAGTCGATCCATTTCCTTTAGCTCTCGCACAATATAACTCTGGGAGGCATGCCAAGTTTTTGTATCAGGTGAGGCTGCATTGACATAGTAAGGAGTATGAACATAAATATTCCCGACCGGACCTTTGGCCCAATCTTTTTTAAACTCCGCAATTTCTGCGTCACTAATCTCGCGGCGCTTCCCGCTCCGCGGACTAGCAGTAAATAATTGAATCGTTTCTAGCCCGGCTTCTTCCGCTCGCTCTAATGCTTTGCTAAACCCTCCCGCAATAGAAACGTGGGCACCAATCTTAAGATTACTACTAAACTGGGGCCCTTTTTTATTAGGCCTTTTTGGCATCTTTTTTGGATGGAGTGTCCTCTCTACCAACAAGTTTTAACAAATCATGGCGACTGACAATACCAACCAATTTTCCATTATTATCAATTACTGGCACAGGGTTAGCTTTAGACTCAACCATCTTAGTTGCCAACTTAGAAATAGAATCATTAGGCCGCACAAAAACCACTGGGCTAGTCATAATGTCCTCGGCCTTACTACCCAAAAGTTTTTGAATTTCGTTCTCCACGCTAGCTGATGAGCGTAACATTATAAAACTATGCATAGCCGACAAAAACTGTGGTGGATGAATATTGGATTTTTGAGCAACTAAGTCACTATCTGTTACAATCCCAACGACAGTCTCCTTACGCATCACCGGCAAGCCAGTAAAATGATTATCTACCATCGCCCGCGCTATAAGCGGAACTGGTGTTGTTGGCTTTACCGTAACAATCGACGTCGTCATGATGTCACGCACTAATTTTTCGTCCATGGCTTTAGGAGTTAATTATTTTTTATCTTCTGCTAAAGATGATAACAGTTTTATAATTTTACGGTTGCGAATAACTTCTGAGACGTAATCTTTGTAAGCAGGCGATTTGACCGTGTCTTCTACCTCTTTATTGCCTGGATTTTGCTTAAGACTCATATTTATCTCCTCTTCTACGTCTTTATCTGACACTTCAACTTTTTCTTCCTTAGCAATGGCTCGCAGTAATAGGCCTATTTTAACCCTTTTTGTGGCTTGTTCTACCCAGCCTTTTTTAAGCTGATCTAAGGTTTTGTTTATGCTGGTCAAATAGTCTTTCAGATTGGCACCTTGTTGTACCAAGCTCTGTTCTAGCTCGCGACCCATTTTATCTGTCTCACTCTGAAGCAATATATCTGGGATCTCGATTTTGGTTTCGTCAGCCAATTTAGTCAGAACCTCACTCTCAAAGCGCTGTTCTTCTTTAGCTTGCTCATCTAACTCTAGGTTTTTATGTAATTGTTTTTTGAGATCAGCAAAACTCTCAAACTTACCAACGCGTTTAGCAAAAGCATCGTCTAAGGCTGGCACCTCACGCTCCTTAACGGATAGCATCTTAACTTTAAAGTCACCTGTTTGTCCGGCCAAAGATTTTTTATTGTAATCGTCTGGAAATTTAAGAGAGAACTCTTTTTCCTCATCCTTTTTTAGCCCCACTAGCTCATCTTCAAAACCCGGCACAAACAATCCATCGCCAATGACCAAGGGATGATTGCGACCCTGTCCATCCTCTAAAGGTACCTTTTTCTGAGACAAATCAAAGTCAATCTCGACTGCGTCACCCTTGGCTGCAGCACGTTCTACCGGTTTTTCAACAGCATGATCTCTTTGTAAGCGCTTAAGTAATTTATTGACTTGTTCGTCATCGACCTTAACCGCTTTTTTTTCAACCTTGATATTTTTGTAATCCGGTAAATCAAACTTCGGTAGCACCGCAACAGAGGCCTTAAAGACCAAAGGATTACCTGGTGCAAACTTTGTAATTTCTACTTTAGGTGAGCCAATTACTTCTAGTTTTTTTTCTAGAACAACCTTGCCATAAATTTTGGGAATAGCTTTGTTGGCTGTCTCCTCTAAAATCTTAGCTGGATCAAGTTTTTTCTCAACCATAGCTTTAGGTGCCTTACCTTTTCTAAAGCCTTGTACTTCGACCTGCTCGCTCAAATGCTTGACCGCTTCCTCGCGATAGGGAGCTAACTCTTCAGGCGTTACCTCAATAGTTAATTCTACGACTGATTTATCTTTGTTTAGTATTTTTATGTCCATAGGAATTGTTTAGCTAAAAAACTTATCGAGCCAGTGATATTGCACAAACAAAAAGGCAAAGATCACAGCCAATGTATTGATAACTTTAATTAATGAGTTAAGGGCAGGGCCGGCAGTATCCTTGAATGGATCACCAACTGTATCACCAACTACAGCAGCTTTATGGGCTTCACTACCTTTACCGCCAAACTGACCGGTCTCAACGTACTTTTTGGCATTATCCCAAGCAGCACCTCCGGTAGTCATTTGGATTGCCAAGAAAAAACCAGAGACAATTAAGCCGATCAATAGCGCACCTAGAGCAACCGGTCCTAGACCAAAGCCGACTGCGAGCGCAGCACCAACAGCCACTAAAGCTGGTAGAACCAAATAGCGCTGAGCTGACTTGGTCACAATATCAACTACCTGAGCATAATCAGGTTTATCAATACCTTCCATAATTTTTTTAGTTCGGAACTGCTCACGTACGGCCTCAACAACTTTAAAGGCCGCCTTTCCAACCGCGGTCATCAACTGTGCCGAGAAGAAGAATGGCAAAGCCGCACCTATGAATAGACCAACTAAGACGAGTGGGTTCTCTAAACTAAAGCTGCGGATCAAATCTGTTTCAGACAAAAACTCACGAATCTCGTCAGTATAAGCGGCAAACAGAGCTAGTGTAGCAAGTGCCGCAGAACCAATGGCATATCCCTTAGTTATCGCTTTGGTTGTGTTTCCAACAGCGTCCAAGGCATCTGTTTTGTTGCGTACCTTTGCGGGTAAATTAGTCATCTCTGCAATACCACCCGCGTTGTCAGTAATTGGTCCATAAGCATCTATCGCAACTATGATTCCCATAGTTGAGAGCATGGAGACGGCAGCAATAGCGATACCGTAAAGATCCGCCAACCAATAAGCACCCAAAATAGCAGCTACAATAATAGTAACCATAGGCCAGGTGGAACGCAGTCCTACAGCAAGACCTTGGATTATGTTTGTTCCGGGACCAGTCTCACTAGCCTTTGCAATTTCAATAACTGGCTTGCGTTGTCTGCTCGTAAAAAAGTTTGTTACCCAAATTATCAAGACCGTAACGACTAAACCGATAACGCTCGCACCATAAAGCTTTAAGTCTCCGGTCAAATAGCTGTTAACAAAATAAAAACCAACAGCTGACAAGATCATGGTAGCGAATACGCCTTTATATAGAGCGCCAGTTATGTTCATACCTCTTAATCGAACAAAGAAACTACCAATAATAGAAGCAATGACTGCAACAGCGCCCAAGGCTAGCGGCAACAGGACACCATTTTGATCAACCAGGCCTGCGGTCAAACCTAAGATCATAGCCGCTACTAACGTGACAGCATATGTTTCAAACAGGTCAGCACTCATTCCGGCTGTATCACCAACATTGTCCCCTACGTTATCTGCGATTACTGCAGGATTTCTTGGATCATCTTCGGGAATCCCTTTTTCTACCTTCCCAACTAAGTCAGCACCAACATCGGCTGCCTTGGTATAAATTCCACCACCAACTCGAGCAAAAAGTGAGACCAAAGACGCACCAAAACCAAAGCCAATCAGCAACATTGGATCTTCAAACCAGATATAAAAACCGGTTACACCCAAAAGACCTAAACCAACAACTATCATGCCGGTAAATGTGCCGGCTCTAAAAGCGAGTTTAAGTGCTTTAGCCATAGTATCTTTGGCAGCCTCGGCTGTTTTAACATTAGCTGCTACAGCCATGCGCATACCTAAAAATCCGGCAACTGCTGAAATTAAAGCACCAACCAA
Organism: uncultured Candidatus Saccharibacteria bacterium; assembly: GCA_964435075.1. Classification (GTDB taxonomy): domain Bacteria; phylum Patescibacteriota; class JAUYIX01; order JAUYIX01; family JAUYIX01; genus CAYSXT01. The sequence goes on along the minus strand of CAYSXT010000014.1, from coordinate 5,754 downwards.
AAAGGCAACGGCCGTCTCCCAATTAACAAAAATAAAGAAGAAAGCGGTAATAATGGCCGTTAAAATTCCAATTACCACGTACTGTCTTTTAAGATAGGCAAAAGCCCCTTCTCTAATTGACGTAGCGATATCCTCCATATGTCGCTCACCTTTAGGTGCAGATTTAACTTTAAAAGCTAACCAAACCGAAAAAAGCAAAGCCACAATCGCGACTCCACCGGCCCAGTATTCTATTGGTATATTGTAGAACATAAGATAAAAAAATTAATTAATTATTTTTTAGTTTCTTTAGCGTCCTTTTTGTCTTCCTTTGGCTCCTCTTTTACTCCGGCCTCTTTTTTAGGCTCGTCTTTGTCAGCCGACTTATCTGTGTCCTCCTTCGGCTCCTTTTTTGGCTCTGTCTCTTTCTTTGACTCCTTTTCTTTTTCCGGCTCTTTTACTTCGGATTTTGATTCGGATTCGTTATTGTCTGCTTTAGACTCAACTGCTTTGGACTCAGTTTTGTCATCTGTCTTTTCATCAGGTGCAGGCTTCTTTTCCTGAACCTCGCCAGAAGAACCAACTACATCTATCTTCCAACCCGTTAACTTGGCAGCTAGACGGACGTTTTGTCCACCCTTACCAATGGCCAAACTAAGCTGATCATCGTCAACCTGGATCTTGGCACGTTTTTCTTCTTCATTGAGGTCCACCTTTAAAATTTTTGCAGGCGACATAGCGTTACGTAGAAAAGTATCTGGGTCATCACTGTATTCAACTACGTCTATTTTTTCGCCACCCAACTCTGCAATTACAGTTTGAACTCTGGTTCCTCTTTGACCTACTGCAGAACCAACTGCATCCACGCCCTCCTGATCAGTCCAAACGGCAAGCTTAGTTCGGCTGCCTGCCTCACGAGCGATCTCTTTTATCTGCACAACATTAGAATAGATTTCCGGGACCTCGAGCTCAAAAAGTTTTGAAACAAATTTTGGATGTGAACGTGACAAAATTATCTCTGGACCTTTTGTAGACTCACGTACCTCAGCTACGTAGACCTTGAGCCGTAAACCGACCGTGTAGGTCTCACCAGGGATTTGCTCATGCGGATACAAAACGCCGGTTGCTTGAGCTAGGTCTACATATACATTGCGACCCTCAATTCTTTGAACAGATCCATTAATGATCTCACCCTCTTTACCCTTAAACTCTCGCGAAACAATCTCGCGCTCAGCCTCACGCAAACGCTGAATAATAACTTGCTTGGCGGTTTGCGCTGCAATACGACCATAATTCTCAGGCGGCGTTAGCTCTGTAACAATTTCATCGCCTAGCTTGGCGTCTTTCTTAATTTTTTTAGCATCCTCTAAAAGAATGAACTCTTTGGGGTTAATGCCTGCCTCTTTTTGCTCCTCGAGATCTTCAGGAATTTTGTCAGTTACCGTTTTTACGTCATAAACTTTTGAGCCGCCGGTTGCCGGATCAAATTTAACCCGGATATTTTCTTCTGGTTTACCAAAATCCTTTCTATAGGCAGCCGCAAGGGCAGCCTCTATAGTCTCGATTATGCTTTCTAATGGAATATTTTTTTCAGCAGCGATTTGTTCGATTGCTAGCTGAAACTCTTGTTTTTGGGCCATATGTGTATTTACCTGCAATTAATAAGTAGATATAAAAATGGACTAGCCTAATAAAAGCTAGTCTTATGCCCAAAACACTAATTTATTCTATGCCAAATGTCAAGGCTAGAGTTCAAATTAAGCATCTAATTCTATGCTCCGGAGGCGGGCGGCGCGTCTTCTAAGGTCTAGCTCGACTGCAACTACTAATAGTGCCCAGTTCTTGGATTTGGCATATTTAGGCAATAAGGAGAGCGCCGCCCGCGTAAAATGTGTTCTCTTATGGTAATTAACTGCCTCTTCCGGAAAACCATATCTATCCGAAGTCCTTGTTTTTACCTCTATAAAGATAACCTCTTGGCTTGTGCTAGCAATTAGATCTATCTCGCCAAACTTAGTGTTAATGTTTTTTGCAACAATGCTGAGTCCTCTGTTGATTAGAGACTTGGCCACCACCGACTCTCCCAGTCGACCGATTTGTTGTTTATTTAAAAAGTAGGGATCTATCACTAGATCACTAAAACATATTTTTTGTTAGAAGTTACTTAATTTTTAATTACGGGTTCTTTAAAATCTTTGTGCCTTGGATCGTTGGACTTGGCGGTACCACAGTAACCACAGCGCTTCCACTCTTTTTCTAGAACAGCACCACATTCGCAAGTGCTTTTAAAATTGGTTTTGCAATGGGGACAAACAGAAAAATCTTCTTGAACAATACCGTCACAGTCAGGACAGACAAACTCTTGTGACGCTTGCATCAGCAACTCTCTTTCTAGCCGCTCATTTTTTCGCTCGCGCATTGTTTTTGATGGCCTCAACACTACGTAAGCCAAGAATCCCACTATTCCAAAAAGCAAGACAAACAAGGGAGTTCCGTAGCGAAGTAAAAAATTCTTGGATCGCCGTCTAGCATCTCGAGCGGTCCATATCGCCAAAATTATAGATAAGCCAAAGACATATGCCCCGACAGCAATAGCTAAGCCGATCAAAAATGTAGGATTTGTGATTATGTCTAGAAATTGTTCCATCTTCTTATTGGTAAACTAGGCCTAGTCGCGCGTAAACTCAAGCATATAATGAAAATCGTCGGCTTCGTGTTCCTTTTTAAGGGTAAGGCCAATTTTTTTAGCAATCTCTTTGACCTTTTCGTCTGAGACTAGATGTTCTTTATTTGGACCAAAACCATATTTTTTATTTGCCCACTCTGTCACTGCAACCTTGCCACCTTTTTTAGTTATACGAACCGCTTCTTTAAGAACCGCCGTTATATCTTTCATCTGGAATAAAGTATTAAAGACCAACGTAACATCAATATGTTGATCGGGTATCTTTGTTGCCCCCGGGACCTCTAGATCAGCCCAAACAGTAACTACATTTGGCAAACCAAATAGCTGCGCTTGTCCCTTAATGGACTGAAGCTTTTCTTTTACAACATCAACTGCATATATAATACCATTTGCCCCAATCAACCGCGCAGCCGGTAGTGTCATATACCCATTGCCAGAACCTAAGTCAGCCATAGTCATTCCATTACTAATTTTCAGGTGATCAAGTATGGACTCTGGTTTCATAAAAGTGGTTGTCGGAAAACGAGCAGCGCCAGCCTCGTTGAGTGGAATTGTTTTGGATGAAGTATCTTCCATGCCTCTATCTTACATGGTTACTCAGTTTTTTGTAACCATGTTAGTGCTTTTTGATTTTTTCTTGTTGGTTTAGAAAATTTTGGATCCAACTATAGTTTTTACGGTGAATATCTAGTACGCCATGCTCTTTAATGGCTTGTTGATGACGGGCCGTGCCATAACCCTTGTGTAGATGAAAGCCATACTGTGGATATTGAGGAGACAGACGAGTCATCAGCGCATCACGATACTCTTTTGCGATTATCGAGGCTGCTGCAATGCATTTGGCTTTTTGATCACCCTTTATTATAGCCTCATGTTCATAAGAAAAACTTTTTACCGGTAAGCCATCAAGTAAAATTAGATCTGGCTGCGGTGTAAGTTTTTTTAGAGCGCGCTCATAAGCCAGGTTCAGCGCTTTGGTTAATCCCAGCTCCTGAATTTCAATGATAGAGGTCTCGCCGATACCATAACTCAGAGCCTTAACCTTGAGATAACTATTAAGCTCAGCCCGCTGCATTTTATTTAAAGATTTAGACTCAAAGATTTTTCCTATCTTTAAATTGCTCGGCAAAATAACGGCAGCTGCCACCAGCGGGCCGGCCCAGGCACCCCGACCTACCTCATCCAAACCAGCTATTAGTTTATAGCCTTTATTGTGGTACTCATTTTCTATTTTAAAACTGGCTGGTCCTTTTTTTCTTTTGTTGAAAGTCAGTCCGTCAGCAAACATTTAATCGCGAGAGCTGAACTCTTTGTTTAATATTTCTTCAGCTGCAAACTTTTTAGATTGTCTCTTTGTGGTTTGCCCTCTCTTGGCCTTGATCGGCGCAATGGCTTTTTCAAGTTCCATGGCAAGAGCTGCTTGATTAGCTAAGGCCACCAAAAAGTTAAGCTCAAGGGTTGAGAAGTCTCTTTTTTCTGGTAAATGGATAGAAAGCACTCCCATAATTTTACCGCGCGTTTTTAAAGGAACAGAAACTAAACTCTTAAGCTTGAGTGCATTTAGTTCTTTATACATAAACTGGCCAGCCTTAAGATCAACGATCAAAAGCTGACGATTTTCTTGAATAACCCGTCCAATCACGCTTTTGTCCAAGAGGACGTTAGTAAGATTCTTTACTTCTTTACTATCAAGACCATATTGAGCTAATAGTTTGAGCTGTCCGTTTTCTAAACGTCGCAATGTTGTTAAGCGTGCTTTACAGAGCATGGCGGCCGATCGAACAATAAAGTCTAAAATCTTTTCTAAAGAGTCGTGGGTTGAGAGCGTGTTATTAATATCAATCAACGAGGATAGTTGTCGGTTTACTCGACCAATATAAGCGTACGCATCTTGTAGCTCTTTTACTTTGCTACCCAGCGCTCGGTTTTGTTTCAAAAGTTTTTGTTCTAACTCAAAAACGTCTGTGACCTCTCTCATAATTTGAACACACCCGCTTATACGACCTTGTGAGTCCTTAACTGGCGCCAACATTAAATCCAAATACTGCAGACGCCCATCAGTGTTCTTATATTTTTGTCTTTTAAAATAAGAGGTCTCGCCTAACTCAATCGCTCGTTGAAAAGCGGCCAAAAATTTCTCGCCGGCTCGTTTTGCATAATCAACATATAGTCTTTTACCTAAAACCACTTCGCGCTTACGGTCCGAGGCAATCTCTTGGGCAGAGTTGACACTAGTAATATAACCTTCGCGATCAGTAACTAGAATTCCAATAGGAGAACTCTCTACAATTGCCTCGTTTAACTCCTTGGCTTGCTCATAGCGCTTGGTCATGTTTTTCAAACCCACTCGTCTTAATTTTCCAAAATATACAACTGACTCGGTGGTTAACTTACCCCAAAGCTTATCAACAAAATATAACATCGAGACACGCGAGGAGGCCTGCTCCTCAATAATGCTTTTTCTAATTGCATCTCCCATGAGAGACAACTTCGTCAGCAGAGGAACCAAACCCTTAGCGTGATCCAAGACTTCGTTATGGTTTGCGACGAAAAGTTTTGGAATATTATCAAAATTGTTTTCTCTTACTGCTGTAATAATTTGCCGGAACAAAACATCAATCTGCTTGTGACTCAGAGCCGTAATACTTGGATCTGGCAAATTAGAGGAAGTAGGTAATTTTAAAGATTCACGAAGAGATTTAGAGACCTCCGCTACGATCTGTCGTCTTTTGCGCTCAAGCAACATTGCACAATCCCATCTAAGAGTAGCTAAATCGGCGGTTTTTTGCCCCTTTTGTACTCGAACCTGCGAGTTTTTCATTAGCAATGAACGTTAGCATAGCTTGTGGATAACGTCTAAATGGGTGAAATTTCTTAACGTTTTATTAATAAGTAGCTAGTATATTGGCAGGTATGAAAAAAATCATTACATCTTTTAGTCTAATTTTATTAGCATCCTTGGTTTTAGCAGGCTGTTCGTGGCCATTTGGCAAGGACGAGGTAGTTAATAGTACTAACGAAGTTGATACTACTGAAAATACTAATATAGAAGTAAGCACAAAAGAAGAAGCTCCTACTAAAGCCGCCTC
>CAYSXT010000013.1:0-17542 GCA_964435075.1 uncultured Candidatus Saccharibacteria bacterium | reverse complement strand
GCAGAAAGAACACAATGCAATCTAGAGAACAAAAAAGTCCCCAAGAAAAATACGCAGAGCTTGAGACAATCCGCAAGAAATTTGAGGGCGCTTCTGACGCTGAAGGCAAAGGGATTGATCCAGAAATAAAAGATACCGTCGTGGCGCTTAATGCTCTAAGGATCTGCACTGAGCAGTCATGCGCGGGACACATTGAAGAATCCGGCACTGTGGCTCCTTGGGTAGATATCGGAGCACCCAATCAACCAGAGTTTCGCCATGAGGGCCAAAAAGAAATCTTTGAGTCATATGCGCATAAGCTCAATATGACCTTAGAAGACTTTGAGCGAGGTTACCCGCACCGGGACGAGTGGTTGGCTGCTATGGATGAGGCTGAGAAAAACCCAGAAACAAAAGAATATTCCAAGTGGCGCAAGCAAAGTGGCGAGTTACAAAAACGCGTGTCCAGTTTGCTTGCGGAATTCTATCAAAATAGAAAAGTCTCTGACAACCTAAGGTTGGTTATCCAGGAAGACAAAGAGGGCTCTTTTCGTGTGCACAATGGCGGACCAACTTACGACAAACTAACTGCGATAGAAGATAAGACTACACAACGCGAGGCACTATCCAGGCAACAATTGGCCTATCGTCAAGAAATGAGCGACTTTGCTAAATTCCTAGAAAAAAAGTTTTTGAACACTCGCTCTGAGTAGTTATAACACCCGCTCGGTATCCTATGGGTAGTCCAGGCAAAACTGTTGGTAACTCGGCTGATAGGCAATTTATCCCATAAAATAGGCCAGAAAGGTTTATTAATAGGCCTGAGCAGGCGTATATTGACAATTAACGTCAATTGTGCTTAAATAGTTTGCTACAGTTTCGGAACGATCCTTTAACTGGAACGTCGGAACAGCTGCATTTCGCAGAACAGCCGACAAACCCACAACCAAGAAAAGAGGAACAGCCATGACTTATGGAACCACCTCGGCAACCCCTGGACAGCTATCCGAGATCAACTCGGCCTTTTGTCGCGCGATGCCCAAGGCTATCGCGCCGTTCGACCCCAAGGAAATCATAGCCGGCGTTCAAAAAAACGGCGAGCAACTCGAGCAGTACATGCAAAGGATGTTGACTGCATTCCTCGCCAAGTGCGGTGAGAAGTCTGCCACGACGAGCCCCATCGCTTTCAAGCACGACATGCGTAAGGAGGAGGGCTGGACGCACTTCGAGAGCGAGGAGGTTGGCTTCATCCCCGAGATAAACTTCAACTCGCTAGGGCGGCTAGAACTCGTACCCTTTCTCAAGAAGGGCGAGAAAGACATAGGCGGTGAGGAGCTCGTGGCCCGGGCTCGCGGAGAGCTCAAGGCCAACCTTGGTCAGCGCCACGTTGAGTACCTGCTCGACAACCAGCACCTGATCCCTGAGAAGTTCAAGGGCTATTTCCTGGTCTTCCCAGGAACAATCTGGCAGCGCCGCGACGACCATCTCCGGGTTGTCCCGTGCCTCGGCTGGGAGGGTAGCTACGAGTGGTGTCTTAACTTCCGCTGGCTCGAAGGCCGCTACCACAGCCGCTCCCGTCTGGTGCGTCTCGGCAAGTAAGTCCTTGGGCCTTGGTCCCTTGGCTCTTGGTACAAACTCGGATCCTCTGATCCATCGGCCCGGTGTAGAAGTTCAAATCTTCTGCGTCGGGCCATTTTTCTTAGTGAAATAATCTATTGCTAGTCTTGACATAGCACCGACTGTGTCGTAGCCTATTTAAACATGGTTGAAGTCAATCGACGTGACCGAGAGTCGCTCGAAAGTTTATTACGACGCTTTAATAAGAGGGTAATGCAATCCTCCAAGCTTTTTGATGCGCGAGAAAAACGCTTCTTTAAAGTAGAAAAAAGCCGTAATGAGCTCCGAAAAGACGCTGTTCGATCAGCAGAAATCAAAGCAGAACGCGATTTACAAAGAAAATTGGGTAAATTACCCCAAAGAGAGCAACGTCGCGGATCATCTTATTAGAGCCCCTAAATTAGAGGATTAAAACAGAGGATAAAAAGGAAAATGTCATTATTTGAACAAATCTCCGCAGACGTTACGGCTGCTCTTAAGGCCGGCGATAAAACAAAAAGAGAGGTTCTCTCTCTAGTTAAGTCTGCTTTGACCAACTACAAAATCGCCCAAAAACTTGATGAGTTAAAAGACGAGGACGTTATTAAAGTTTTATCCAAAGAGTTAAAAGGCCGCAAAGAGGCGGCAGTTGCCTTTAAAAAGGGTGGTGCTGACGATCGAGCGGCCCAGGAAGAGGCTGAGGCCAAAATCTTAGAAGCATATCTACCAGAGCAAATGTCCGCTGCCGAAGTAGAAAAAAAGGTTGATGAAATCATCGCAAAGACTGGTGCTAAATCTGCTCAAGATATGGGCAAGGTCATGGGTGCTGTATCACAAGAGTTAAAAGGCAAAGCAGACATGGGCCAAGTTAATGCGCTGGTCAAGGATAAGCTTGCGAAATAAATCTGCTCTATGCCGCGGCATAGCTTAACTATTAGTAAAAAAACAAAAGTAGTTGTCCCCAGAAAAAAACTGGAGCAAATTTTGTCAAAAGTAGGAGAATCTTACTCAAAAAAGCGCGCGTTGGATATAAGTTTGGTTTTTTTGCCAGCGTCACAGATTAAAAAGATTAACAAAAAATATCGCGGTAAAAAAAAGGCTACGGATGTGTTGTCATTTAATTATTCGGAACCAAAATCTAAAACTATTTTAGGAGAAATTTTAATAGAGCCAGGACTAGCAACTAAACAAGCCAAACAAATGGAGCATGGTTTGGCAGATGAGATTAGTGTTCTTTTTTTGCATGGCTTACTCCATGTGGTCGGCTTTGATCATGAAAAAAAACGTCAGAGTCTTGCAAAAATGAGTAAAGCGGAACAAGACGTATTAGCCTCTATGCCTATGTTTAAGGGCCTAAAAGGCATAATTGTCCGATCACAGTAGATAAGGCTATAATCTACCACATGCCAGAGAAAAGGATAGGAATTAGTTTGTCAGCTGCGTTTGCCGGACTCGCTCGTACTGTAAAAAGTGAGCTAAATTTTCAGATTGAACTTGTCTTAATGGTGCTGGCCGTTGTCTTTGGTATTTTGTTGCCTCTTTCAATGACTGACTGGATCTTAATCGTGATCACCATCACCTTTGTTTTGGGTTTTGAACTGCTCAACACCGCTTTTGAAAGACTGAGTGACTTGCAAAAGCCTCGGCTGGATCCCGTGGTCAAGCTTGCTAAAGACGCGAGTGCGGCAGCCGTCTTAGTCTCCAGTGTTGGGGCATTGATAATTGGAATTTTAGTCTTTGGCCCCCACCTTGCTGCAATTTTGCTATAATTTGAGGGTCTAATATACTTTTTAACGTATGCCAAAAGAAGATTTTCTAGTGGGCCTAGATATAGGTTCTTCAAATGTGAGGGTGGTAATCGGCAAGGTCGATCCTGAAAAAAAATTGCCGAGTATTATTGGTATCGGTGAACATTCTGCCGGCGGAATACGTAAGGGATCGGTCGTTGATTTAGAGGAGGCTGTCTCTTCGATATCCGGCGCACTAGAAAAAGCGGAGAGAATGGTCGGCCAAGCAGTTGAGTCCGCCTTTGTAAGTGTTTCAGGGCAGCAGATATCTTCTCAAGTTACTAAGGGTGTTATCGCAGTTGCCAAAGCTGATGGAGAGATAACTGAGGACGATGTTACAAGAGCAATTGAGGCAGCCCAAGCTGTTTCCATGCCTCCCAATCAAGAGGTTCTACATATCATTCCGCGCTCATTTAATGTGGATGACCAAAAAGGTATTAAGGATCCAGTAGGCATGAACGGCGTTAGATTAGAAGTTGAGGCTATGATCATCTATGCAGCCTCTACCTTGATTAAAAACACCACGAAAGCCATTTTTAGGGCTGGTGTAGACATCGAGGACCTTGTTTTAGCTCCGTTAGCTGCTAGCCAGGCCGTTCTTACTAAAAGGCAAAAAGAGCTTGGTACAGCATTGATAGATATTGGAGGAGGAACAACAGGTCTTGCTGTATTCGAAGAGGGAGACTTATTGCACACAAATGTATTACCGATCGGTGGTAGCCATATCAGCAACGATATTGCCATAGGATTACGCACGTCAGTGGACGTGGCGGAAAAAATAAAAGTAGAGTATGGCTTTGCTGTTCCCGGAGATGTAAATCAGAGTGAGGAAATTGACCTCTCAAAGATTGATGCCTCCGAAGAAGAGCAGGTTTCTAAAAAACACATTGCAGAAATTATAGAGGCCAGACTTATTGAGTTATTTGAAATGGTTGATAAAGACTTAAAGCGTTTACGCAGGAGCGGCAAGTTACCAGCTGGCATTGTTTTAACGGGAGCGGCTGTAAAAATGCCCGGGATTATTGACGTAGCAAAACGCGTACTTAAATTGCCAGTGCAAGTAGGTTTTCCAAAAGATTTACCGTTTACAGTTGATAAGGTAGACGATCCATCCTTTGCCACAGCCGTTGGCTTAGTGCTTTGGGCGTCTGATTTAAAACAACATACAGGTGTATCAAAAACTAGTCTCAAAGGTCTAGGTTCATCCATAAACAAGGCTAAGGATTGGTTTAAGTCACTATTGCCGTAGATTTAGGCAAGATTCGGGTTTAATTAATATTAATAGTGCTCAATAATAGATCTCTAGAAGAGCTAAATTTGGTATTAAAAAAAACATGTTCAGTGGATAAGGGTGACCTTATTTAGGGTTCGTGCCCACTATTATCACCGTGTTAAGCCATTAGCGGGTTGAAATTTATGAACATTATCTTGTTTCAACAAGTCTCTTGAGTTGAACCTAATTTATTCCTAGTATCCAACTACTTAAATTTTAACTCTAAGAATTCAAATGGAAATAAAACCAGAAATTGAGACATTCGCAAAAATTAAAGTTGTTGGTATTGGTGGGGCAGGAGGTGCGGCAACCCAACGAATGATCCAGAATCAGATAAAGGGAGTTGAATTTGTTGCTATTAATACAGATGCACAAGCTTTGCACCACAATGATGCAACTACCAAATTACATATTGGCAAGACTCTAACTAGAGGTTTAGGAGCTGGTATGGATCCAAGTGTTGGTAAAGCAGCTGCAGAAGAATCTATTGAAGAGGTAAATGAGGCCGTGAAAGGCGCGGATATGGTCTTTGTAACATGTGGTCTTGGAGGAGGAACAGGAACAGGTGCTGGACCAGTAGTGGCTCAAGCTGCTAAAGATGCCGGTGCTTTAACGGTCGCAGTTGTGACTAAACCTTTTGATTTTGAAGGTGCTCAAAGAAAAGCTTTGGCTCAGGCCGGTCTCGAGGAACTACAAGAAAAAGTAGACACGATGATCGTTATTCCAAACGACCGACTATTCCAAGTAATTGATAAAAAAACAACATTATTAGAAACATTCTCAATCGTTGATGAGGTCTTGTTCCATGGTGTTCAATCTATATCGGACTTAATTACCACACCTGGTCTGGTTAACGTTGACTTTGCTGATGTTAGAGCTGTTATGCGGGATGCTGGTTCTGCCTTAATGGGTATGGGGCGTGCCACGGGTGAAGAGCGTGCTGTACAAGCGGCAAAACAGGCTGTTGATTCTCCACTACTAGAACTATCAATCAATGGTGCCAAGGGTGTTTTATTTAACGTTACAGGTGGCGATGATCTAGGAATGGTAGAGATAGACGAGGCTGCTAAGGTTATTACCGAGTCGGTAGATCCAAATGCCAAAGTTATCTTTGGTGCTGTTATTGATCCAGATATGGGCGATGAACTAAAAGTCACCGTTATTGCCACTGGTTTTGAAGGATCGAACAAACCTGTCTCAGCGGGAAGAGGATTTATGGTTCCTGCTTCTGCAAAGAAACAAGAATCTGTCGCTGCAGCTCCTGCACCGGATACAGTATTTGATATGCCCTTTCAAAGCCAAGAAGTAGCCAAGGTTGGAGCTGCTAAAAGTACTCCTCAAGCAAGCGCGGGTACTAGCAATTCTGTAGAGCCAGCCGAGGATACAAGTACAGGTGGCGAAGATGAATTAGATATCCCTGCCTTTATCCGTAAGAAAATGAAGAAATAGACTTTTAAAAGTCTCCCAATAAAAAGCACCGTAATTAGGAAGGCGGTGCTTTTTTAGTTTTAGTTAATTTGCTAACTGCATCTTTTAGGTGTGAGGAATCGCGCGCATGTATTGGTCATCGGCTTGCAAATAGCTCTCTTAATCGGCATAGCAATAGGCAATGTAGCCGCGCATTCTATTTTGAGAATCACGATAATTAGCCTAGCTATTTTAACCGCGATCCTCTGGAATAAAGGCATCAGGAGGAGCCAGATTCTATTGGTTCTAGTTTTTGCGGTAGGTATTTTTTGGTCTGGTCTGAATGAGAGGTCTATTAAAGTAGAACAAAGTCCAAACCAAGCTCAAGCGTGGGTCGCTAAAAATCTTGATGCCGGTTTTAGTCAGCCAGAATCCTTTTTGGTAGCAGCATTGATTTCTGGTGATAAAGCAAATATCCCCTATGAAATCAAAGATGATTTTAGAAAAAGTGGCTTATCTCATTTGTTGGCTGTCTCCGGTTATAACGTAACGCTTGTGGCTGCAGCCATTGTTTCTCTAATAAAAAGCCGCTTCAATAAAAAAATTCAGTTAATCATAACGACTGTTAGCATTTTTGGCTTTGTGTTATTTGCAGGCGCTGGTGCACCAGTGGTCAGGGCTGGAATTATGGGAGGCTTAGCTGTTTTGGCGATTTATTCGGGACGCTCAAATGCTAGTCAGCGGGCTCTCATATTAGCAGCGACTTTAATGGCAGTTTACAAGCCAAGTCTTGTCTCTTTTGATGTAGGTTTTCAACTTTCTGTAGCGGCTACTGGTTCTATTATTTGGCTAACGCCAAAAATCAGACAGCTTCTAAAAAATGTAACTGACTTTGCTGAGCTTAGAACAAATCTGGCAACCACCCTTGCGGCAAATCTTGGCACACTGCCCATAATCACCGTGGTTTTTCTAACTCTGCCGATTTACTCGCTCTTAACAAATATAATTGTGGCACCTTTGATACCTTTTATCATGTTGTGCGGATTTGCTGTGGCTTTATTGGGAGGGTCATTTATCGGTCGACTGTTTGGTTGGTTTGGTTCACATTTGGCAAACCTAATGCTCGAGCTGGCTCATTTCTTTGCTAGCCTTCCACACTCGACAATTGATGTAAAAAGTCCTTATCTTTTTGTGACTGCCGAGATTATTGTGTTAGCGCTTTTTGTCTTATTGGTGATAATTCGTCCGTCTAAGAAAAAAATTAAACCTCTGCTATCATAGGATCAAATCTATGGCACATAACACTTTACTATTTTTAAAATCAACACCCAGGCATATGGCAAGTGCTATAAGGACTGTTTTGGCTGAGGAAGAGTATGAACCAGTCGCTACCGCAAAGGAGTCATTAAAACTATTAAAAGCCGATCCGAGCAAGGTTCGCCTATTTGTGATTTCAAAAGAGCGGGATTGGATTGTTGTCGGGTTATACGCATCCCACTTTGATTTTGAACTAGCTGCAGCCTTAGCCAGTGCCGCAGGTAATGAGGGTTACATTGTACAAAAGAGCTCATCCTCCAACCGGGGTAAAAGCAAAATTTGGTCTATCAAAAATGGACAAGCCAGTGATGAACCAGAAGAGTTGTCGGTCGCAAAAACCGAAGCGCGATTAACTGATCAAGGTATAGACAAACGGTTGCAAACACTCAAAGTAAAAGATCACTTGGCGCAAGAACATTTTGTGGAAGGAGTGCATGAGGACATCGTCTTAGGCTTTAGTTTGTCAGTTGAGGAATTAAGTGAGGTAGAACAAGCATTGGGAGAGAGTTCTGAAATTAAACCCAAGGATTCACAGCACTATAGCCTAGATGAGTTTTTAGAACATGCAATCGGGCACAAAAAAGTTAGGGCCATTGCAAAAGCTCAGCTACTAGAGCAATTAAAAAATGATGGGTTTAATAAAACTTTAGAAATAATAAATCCGGAACCTCAAGGTCATTATTGTGAAGCTTTTGAGGCAGAATCTTATTCTTTCACCAGTAATGGCTCTTACGTTTGGTTCGAGTGGTTTTGCGAAGAAGCCTGTGAGCCGCGTTTGTCAGAGGAGTTTGCTTTTCCAAGTTGCGATCTAAAGTTTAGGTTCGAGAAGGCCGCCGACGTTTAGCCTTTAATAAAATTTAATACACCCCGGGGTAGATTTTGTTGGTGAAAAAGCTAGCACCGCTTCTTATTATATCGCTGGGATTGCTTGGTTCTAATTTAATTGATCTTCATAAGACAGAAGCAAAAATTGTTTTTCTTGATGTTGGTCAGGGTGATGCCATATACATTAGAACCACTACAGGTCGTAACATCTTGGTAGATGCTGGTGCGGGATCTTGGACCCTGAGAGAACTGGCCAGGTATATGCCTCGTGCCGATCACACATTGGATCTTGTTGTAGCAACTCATCTAGACAAAGACCACATCGGTGGTCTGCCAGATATATTTAAGCAGTATGATGTGACCATGGTTCTATGCAACGGGCAGCAAAAAGAAACTGAGGCCGTAAACAATCTTTTTGCCGCAATTGATGAGGAAGGTTTAGAGCCCGTTGTCGCCAACAATCAAATGTCATTTGCACTGTCTGAGCTAAAAATGGATGTGCTATGGCCACCGTCCAAAGATTCTCCCGACTATGAATTAACGCAGTCTAACTCTAACGATGCCGGCATTGTTCTCTCGCTGACCTTCGGTAGTCAAAACCTGTTGCTAACGGGGGATATCTCAACAGATATTGAACAACATTTGTTGGAGCTTCATCAGATTGGTCGTTATTCAGCACTGCAGTTGCCGCACCACGGGAGTAAAACTAGTAGCGGGACTAATTTACTAAACGCCGCAAAACCTAAATCAGTTTACGTTTCAGTCGGTGAAAAAAATCATTATGGGCATCCCAGTGAGGAAGCGCTTAATCGCGCTGCTGAAGCCCAAGCGGATATAAAAAGAACGGACCTAGACGGAAGCCTAATAATCCCACTTAATTGATCCGTTTAGATATTTGTCATAAGATGTTTTTTATATGGAAAAAACAAACACAAACAACCAAGTATCAAATTTAATGGAGAGAACCTTAGTTCTCGTTAAGCCTGACGGCGTAATGCGCGGCATAGTGGGGGATATAATAGCTCGCTTTGAGCGCTCTGGACTCAAGCTCGTTGGTCTTAAGATGGTGCGTGTATCGAAAGATTTTGCAAACCGTCACCAGCCAAACACTGACGAGTGGCTTGAGGGAATAGGCAAAAAAACACTATCTAGTTACGAAAAATATGGTGGTGATGCCAAAAAAGAACTCGGTACTGATGTTCCTAAAGAGATCGGTCAACTAGTCGCAAATTGGAATCTGGATTATTTAACTTCAGGTCCTATTGTTGCCATGATTTGGGAGGGAAATCAGGCCATCGAAAATGTAAGAAAGATGGTTGGAGATACCTTGCCTGTTTTTGCCGCACCGGGCACTATTCGCGGTGATTTTTCTAAGGACAGTCCGGCTTTGGCAAACGCTATGAAACGCGGTATTCGAAATGTTGTGCATGCTTCTGGTGATCCAGAAGAATCGAAAAACGAGGTAGCATTATGGTTTGGTCCAGAGGAAATACACGATTATAAAAGGGTCGATTGGGCGGCCATGTTTGAAGATATTACTAATAAATAAGTTTTTTCTGCTTCACGAACCCGTCACAAATAATCTTCCATAATAAGGGCGTTCTTTTAATCAACGTCTCTCTGGATTTTGCCTTTAACATTGTCTCTACATAGGGGTCCATATTCTGCCACGGCCTTGGCCTGGCGGAGAGGACCAAAACACCGTTTAGGTGTACCCATAATAAGTTATGTGAGACAAAATCAGAGTGCGCATTAAAAGACCGGCACCGCCTCCTAATTGTAGGCGGTTTGCTGTGTTTATTTTACCGTGAAAATTTTGGGGTTATTTACCCGCTAAAGAATTTTTTAGACAACTAGCACAAACATTCTTGGTGCTGCCATTAATTTTCTTTTTTTGCAGATTAATCTGCCGCTTCACTTTGGTTGCTATATTGGAGTGGCTACGTTTGTTACCGGTTAAGGCACCGCGTCCACAAACATCACATCTTTTTGCCATTGACTTGTGCTTACTACTGTTTAAGACCGGCAGATGGTAACCTGCCTTAGACGGCTTGTCAATCGCCGATTTTACTCTAAGATGACGCTTCTATGCTTATTTCTACCTTATTTAGTGATCCGATAACCTTTTTTGCGTTTGTTGTGGCTCTAATCATTGGAATTACTGTCCATGAATTTAGTCATGCGTACGCTGCACACAGCTTAGGTGACCCAACTCCGGGTGGCCAAGGGCGTCTATCGTTAAATCCACTAAGACACCTAGATCCTTTAGGCACACTATTTTTGCTTTTTGCTGGTTTCGGTTGGGGTAAGCCCGTTCAATTTAATCCTACCTATTTAAAGAATCCGCGCTCTGGCTCGGTCTTAATAGGACTAGCTGGTCCTGCTGCTAACTTGCTTATTGTTATCTTATTCGGCGGTATTTTAAGGGTTCTGGCACAGTTTAATGTAATTTCGCCAGATAACGGGATTGTTACTCTTTTTTCTGCCCTGGTATTGATGAACTTAATTCTATTGGTGTTTAACTTAATTCCGATCCCACCATTAGATGGTTCAAAGGTATTACTGGCCCTATTGCCACCTTCAGCCTTTAATTTCGGCCTTTGGTTGCAAAAAAATGGCCCTTGGCTACTTTTTAGCCTAATAATCATTGATGTTCTCTTCCCGGTTTCGATTCTGGGACGAATTTTCAACTGGTTTATTGAGATCACATTTGGTCTGATATTTGGATAAAAAGTCTTGATAATTGCCAAAGACCCTGTTAAAGTCTGGTTCTAAACTATGCCAACAATCAACCAATTAGTCAGAAAAGGACGCAAAAAGCAAACGACCAAATCAAAAAGTCCGGCTTTACAGCGTGCTTTTAATACTCTAAAGCAGCGTCCGGTGATCTTAAAGGGTGGCAGTCCTTTTAAAAGGGGAGTCTGCGTAAAAGTTGGAACCATGACACCTAAAAAACCTAACTCGGCTCTGCGTAAGTTTGCTCGTGTTCGCCTAACTAATGGCATGGAAGTAACAGCTTACATCCCTGGTGTTGGTCATAATCTGCAAGAGCACTCCGTAGTTATGCTGCGCGGTGGTCGGGTTAAAGATTTGCCTGGTGTCAGATATCATATTGTAAGAGGTGTTTTAGATACGGCTGGTGTTTCTGACAGAAACCAAAGTCGTAGTAAGTACGGTGCTAAGAAAGGTGGCGGAGGCGGCGTTGCTGCACCTGCACCTGAGGCACCCGCTGAGGAAACTAAAGAAGAGGCTAAATAATCATGCGTAGAAATAAAGCCCCTAAAAGAGAACTACTGCCAGATCCAAAATTTCAAAATATTTTTGTTCAACGTTTTATGAACCAGATTATGGAGCGTGGTAAGTCCGGGGCAGCCAGAAAAATTGTTTACGGTTCTTTCGACATTATTAAGGAGAGAACAAAAAAAGACCCGCTAAAAGTTTTTGATACTGCAATTGCTAATGTAAGCCCTAACTTGGAGCTTAAAGCCCGCCGCGTTGGTGGAGCTAACTATCAGGTTCCTATTGAGGTTAGGGGGGATCGTAAAATTACATTGGCTTTCAGATGGATTGTTGGTGCTGCCAAGCAGCGCAAGGGTATGCCAATGTCATTAGCTATCGCAAACGAGCTTATGGAAGCGGCTGAAAAGCAAGGTGCTGCAATTAAAAAGCGCGAAGATACTCATCGCATGGCAGAAGCCAACAAGGCTTTTGCTCACTTTGCTTGGTAAACTAAATAAGGAGACAAATGACTGCGGAACGTAAATATCCCCTAGAAAATGTTCGTGATTTCGGAATAATCGCTCACATTGATGCAGGTAAGACTACGGTTACTGAGCGTATTCTTTTTTATGCCGGTGTCTCTCACAAGATTGGTGAGGTACATGAGGGTGAGGCCACTATGGATTATATGGAGCAAGAGCGTGAGCGTGGTATTACCATTACTTCAGCAGCTACAACTCTTTTTTGGAAAGACAATCGCCTAAACATTATTGATACACCTGGGCACGTTGACTTCACTGTTGAGGTTGAGAGAAGTCTCCGCGTCTTGGATGGAGGCGTCGTTGTTTTTGATGGCGTAGCCGGAGTCGAGCCCCAGTCCGAGACCGTTTGGCGACAAGCGGATAAATATAAAGTTCCACGTTTAGCTTTTATTAATAAGTTAGATAGAACAGGAGCTGATTTTTATAAAGACGTTGAATCTATTCAGGATAGACTTTCTCCAAATGCAATTCCTATTCAGTTACCAATAGGTGTTGAGGATAATTTTGCCGGTATCGTGGATCTAATAGCGCAAAAAGCCATATTTTTTGGTGGAGAAAAAGGCGAAAAAGTTTCTGAAGAAGAAATTCCTGCAGACCTAAAAGACAAAGCTAAAGAGTATCGTGAGGCACTTATTGAGAAGATTGTCGAGCAAGACGACGCTATGATGGAGACCTATCTAGGCGGAACCGAGCCATCTACAGAGGATTTAAAGAAAGCTTTACGTAAAGGGGTGCTTGCTTATGAAATTATTCCGATTTTGACTGGAACCGCTTTAAAAAATAAAGGTATTCAAGCTCTGCTGGATGCCATTGTCGATTACTTGCCAAGCCCATTAGATGTGCCTCCGGTTACGGGGCATGATCCGAAAGATGAGAGTAAGGAAATTACTAGACAAGCCTCTGACACAGAACCATTTACAGCTCTTGCCTTTAAAGTCGTTACCGATCCTTTTGTTGGGAAATTAGTTTTCTTCAGAGTCTATGCCGGTCAACTTGAGGCGGGCTCTTACGTTTTAAATACTACAACCGGCAACAAAGAAAGAATTGGACGTATTGTAAGACTCCACGCTGACAAGCGCGAAGAGGTTAAAACGGTTTATGCTGGAGAAATTGCTGCAGCTGTGGGGCTAAAAGATACAACCACCGGAGACTCACTGACTGATCCAGCTAATCCAGTGATACTAGAAAATATTACTTTTCCGGATCCGGTTATCTCTATTGCGATTGAGCCAAAGACAAAAGCTGACCAAGAAAAAATGGGTATTGCTCTCAGTAAATTAGCGGAAGAAGACCCTACCTTTAAAGTAAACTCAGACGACGAAACCGGTCAGACCATTATTTCTGGCATGGGTGAGCTTCACTTGGAGGTTATTGTGGATCGAATGATGCGAGAGTTTAAAGTTGAGGCAAATATTGGTAAGCCTCAAGTTGCTTACAAGGAAACTATTAAAGCTAATGCTCAGGCTGAAGAAAAATATATCAAGCAGAGTGGTGGTCGTGGTCAATATGGTCACGTTTACATCAAAGTTGAGCCTCTCGAGCGTGGAGCCGGAAATGAATTTGAAGATGTCATCAAGGGTGGATCCATCCCTCAAGAATTTATCCCTGCTGTTGAGAAAGGTGTAAACGAGGCCATGGACAACGGTGTTGTTGCTGGCTATCCGGTCGTTGATGTAAAGGCCACACTTTATGATGGTTCTTATCATGATGTTGACTCCAGTGAAGCCGCCTTCAAGATCGCGGGTTCTAAGGGCGTTAAAGCTGCTATGCGAAAAGCAAAGCCAGTATTACTAGAGCCAATTATGAAAGTTGAAGTGACAACTCCAGACAATTATATGGGTGATGTAGTTGGTGACCTTAATTCTAAGCGAGGTCAGATTCAGGAAATGAGTGACAGGCCACAACAAATCAAAGTGATATTAGCAATGGTGCCACTAGCTGAGATGTTTGGATATGCTACTAAATTGCGTTCCGTCACTCAGGGTCGCGCTAGCTATGCTATGGAATTCGACCACTACGAAGAAGTTCCCAATAATATCGCCCTAAAAATAACCGGGGAGGATAAATAAGAGTTTTTAAACAATAAACTGCTCTTGACATCCGGCAGATATGTGGCCAATCAGCAACATATCCCCATCTTTGACAGCTTTTTAGGCCTAATGTAGTATTGCTTGGTCAACAAGGCCTAAATTGTCATTTTTTAGCCTCTGTAGAAATTAATCATCATAAAAATACATAAATGTCAGACAAATTTGAAAGATCTAAACCTCACGTAAACATTGGTACTATTGGTCACGTTGACCACGGTAAAACCACTTTAACTGCTGCTATTACGTCCTGCCTAGGACTTAAAGGCCAGGCTAAGACGATGAAATTTGAAGATATCGATAAGGCTCCTGAAGAAAAAGAGCGCGGTATTACTATTCAAACTTCACACTGCGAATACGAAACAGAAAAGCGTCACTATGCTCACGTGGATTGTCCAGGACACGCTGACTACATTAAGAACATGATTACTGGTGCTGCTCAGATGGATGGAGCTATTTTGGTAGTTTCAGCTGCTGACGGACCTATGCCGCAAACCCGCGAGCACATTCTTTTGGCTCGTCAGGTTGGTGTTCCAGCAATTGTTGTTTACTTAAATAAGATTGATCAGGTTGATGATCCTGAGTTGATCGACCTAGTAGAAGTAGAAATTCGTGACCTATTGACCAAATATGAGTTTGATGGAGATAAAGCTAAAATTATTCGCGGTTCTGCTTTGAAGGCTCTTGAATGTGCCCAGGGTGGTGGAAAAGATTGTGAAGACTGCAAATCAATTGATGAGCTGATGGCAGCCTTGGACGAGGCTATTCCTGAACCAAAGCGTGATACAGACAAACCTTTCTTGATGCCTATTGAGGACATTTTCTCAATTGAAGGTCGTGGAACGGTAGTAACCGGTCGTATTGAGCGAGGCGAAGTCAACATCAACGACGAAGTTGAGATTGTTGGCTTGAGAGAGACTCAAAAGACGGTTGTTACAGGTGTTGAGATGTTCAATAAGCAGTTGGACAAAGGTATGGCAGGTGACAACGCCGGAATCTTGCTACGTGGAACTAAAAAAGAAGAGGTTGAGCGTGGACAAGTTCTGGCTAAGCCTGGAACTATTACTCCTCACACAGAGTTTGAAGCTGAGATCTATGTTTTGAAAAAGGAAGAAGGCGGACGCCACACTCCTTTCGTCAAAGGATACAAGCCTCAATTCTTTATCCGTACTACTGATGTAACTGGCGAGATTGAACTACCAAAAGGAACCGAAATGGTAATGCCCGGTGACACAGTTTCTCTCAATGCTAAACTTGGTAAAGAAGTAGCTATGGAAGAAAAAATGCGATTTGCTATCCGCGAGGGTGGTAAGACCGTAGGTGCCGGAGTTGTTACTAAGATCATTAAGTAAAAGATTTTTAAACGATGGCCGACGCTAAGCCTAAAACTCCGAATACTGAGGATGACGTTATACAGCAACGTATCCGGATCAAGATCAAGGCTTACGACAATAAGGTCATCGATCAATCGGCAAAACAAATTGTGGAAACGGCTCAGCGTTCTGGTGCAGAAGTAGCTGGGCCTATTCCGCTTCCAACCGAGAAGAAAAAATATACGGTTAATAAATCACCATTTATTGACAAGAGAAGTCGAGAGCAGTTTGAGATGCGTATTCACAAAAGACTCGTAGATATTTTAGAACCACAAGCAAAAACTATTGATTCATTAATGAACCTTAGTTTGCCGGCAGGAGTTGATATTGAAATAAAAATGTAGCGTTATTTATTTTAAGCGAAAGAGCAAATTAATTTGCAGCGTGGTGGCTCGCTTAATCAATAAACTTTAATGACTACATTAATAGGCCAAAAACTTGGTATGACGCAGATGTTTGCTCCGGATGGTGCAACAGTGCCCGTTACTCTAATTCATGTTCCGCAAGCTTTTGTAACCCAAATAAAAACCGCTGAAAAAGACGGTTATTTGGCAGTGCAAGTAGGAACCCGCATCCAAGAAAATCAAAAACGCGCAGAAAAGCTGATTGCTAAACCTCAGTTAGGTCATTTAAAGAAAGCAGAAAAAAATGCTCGGACGGTATATGAATACCGAGTTGAATCTGCGGATGAAATAAAAGACTTAAAAGTTGGACAAGAGATTTCCTTAGATACTTTAAACGAGGGTGATGCCGTGCAAATTCGTGGGACCTCTAAAGGTCGCGGTTTTGCTGGCGTGGTGAAGCGACATCATTTTCGTGGAGGTCCAGCTAGTCATGGACACAAAGATAACTTGAGGATGCCGGGCTCCATTGGTGCTCAGCAACCGCAGCATGTCTGGCCAGGTACCCGAATGGGTGGTCACATGGGAGCTGAAAAAGTTTTTGTTAATAATGTAGAGATTGTTAAGACCGACAAAGAAAAAAGAATGATAGTTATCAAAGGTCCTGTACCTGGTGCCCTGCACGGCTGGTTGAGTATAACTGTCACGGGTGCTAAGGCAAAAAATCCTATTAAGGATCGAAATTCATTGATGAAGAGTAAGGGACAGGGTTCGGACGATAAGGCTAAAGCCAAGTCAGAATCCAAAGACAAAAAGCCCGCGGAAAAGTCAGCGAAAAAAGATAATAAAAAATTAGAAAAGAAATAATGCCTACAACAAAATCCAAAAAAATAATGGCTGATGTTTACTCCATGGAAGGAAAGAAAATGGATACTGTTGATTTAGCTGCGGGAGTATTCGGCGTAAGAGTTAGCCCGGCCTTGATTGCGCGAGCAAATAAAGTACAGATGAATAACGCTCGTATTGCTATCAGTCACACCAAAATCAGAAGTGAACGTCGAGGTGGTGGCCGAAAGCCTTGGAAGCAAAAGGGAACTGGCCGTGCGCGACATGGTTCAACTCGCTCACCGATCTGGCGTAAAGGTGGTGTCACTTTTGGACCCCGCAGTGAAAGAAATTTTGCTCTAAAAATTAATGACAAAGAAAAGAGGCAAGCTCTTAGAGGGATCTTGTCACAGCATGCGGCTGAGAAAGACGGAATAATCGTCATTGATGATTTAAAAATGGCAGACATTAAGACTAAGACTTTAAGTTCGCTAGTTTCAAAATTACCAATCAAAAGATCGACTCTAATGCTGACTGATAAGGCTGATAAAAAAATTAGCCTGTCTGCACGCAATCTGGAAAATCTTAAGGCACTAACTCTAGACAACATTAATGTGGCCGATTTACTGAGATTTAATCAACTAATTTTGTCTAAGGCAGGTCTTGCGGTACTAACTAAAAAATATTCAACTAAATAAAATAAAATGGCTTGGTTTTGGGAAAAGAAAAAAGAAGAAAAGGAAAAAGAAGTTGCGCAGAAGAAGTCTGCACAAACTAAGCGTGATTTAGTTAAAAGCAAAGCAAAGGATTTGATTATTTATGATAGAGGCTACCCTTCGTATGATTTTATAGATAATCATCAGAGAAAGGGCATCGACTATTTAATGCGAGTAAAAGTAAGTTTTAGTGGAGTTACGAAAGCTTTTATAGCAAGTGGTAGGAATTGCCAAATTGTAGAGATCTATCCAGGA
>CAYSXT010000012.1:1587-19257 GCA_964435075.1 uncultured Candidatus Saccharibacteria bacterium | reverse complement strand
ACCCGGTTTTGCTTGAGCTGCTTTAGTGACACGTTCCACGTAGGCCTCAATTTGTTTCTCGGGGCTGCGCACTCTCTCGCCGGTGAGGCGCTCTTTCTTGGCAGCGGCTTTGGCAGTCGCTTTCCTAAACTCCTCCTTGGCAAAGTATTTACCTTTGAGAAAGCCGGTTTCTTCTGGAGTTTGTCCTGGTTTTTCTGGTGACATAGATATGTCAGTATAGCGTTTTTGACGGTTTCTACGAATTTTCTCAAACTCCTAAGTCGTTAAGCGGCGCGGCAGTCCTCAAGGCCCCCACACCCCCAGTTCTGGAGCCCACTCCCAGAATCGAACTGGGGACCTCACCCTTACCATGGGTGCGCTCTACCAACTGAGCTAAGTGGGCACGCTGGTGGGCAGGGTGGGACTCGAACCCACGGAGACCTTTCGGTCGCAAGGTTTACAGCCTTGTGTCGTTGCCACTGGACCACCTGCCCTAGTTGGTAAAAAATGGAGCCGACGGTCGGATTCGAACCGACGACCTACTGTTTACAAAACAGTTGCTCTGCCAGCTGAGCTACGTCGGCACATCTTCTGCGTACCGTCAGGAACCCAAAAATTCTACGTATCTGAGTCCGTATTGTCAATCCAGAACAAGTGTTTCTGCCTAATTATTCCAGCTCAGTCTTAGACTGAACACTCTTTAAGAGATCCTTGGCTTGCTCGTTTAGGGGCTCTTTTGTAACAACCTCTTTTAGCGTCTCCTCAGCAAAGGCTTTGTCATCCGCCGCAATAGCCGCTTTTGCCATCTCAATACTATGACTTACATTATCGCGATCATGTTTGGCAGCCTCACGATAAGCTTTAACCGCTTTTTTGTAGTCTTTAGTGGTCATATAGGCCATACCTAATGCTGATTGTCTATCAGCATTACCGGGATCTAATTTAGCAGCGCGCTCTAAAGCCTCAACAGAAGCTACCCACTCGCTCTTGTTTGCCAGTGCTAAACCTAGATCACCCCAAGCAGCGATATTATTGTCGTCATACTTTAACGCCTCTCTGTAAGAAGCAGCTGCATCGTCCCAATTTTTCTGTTTGAGATAAAGACGACCTAATCCTAGGTAGGCCTCAACTGATTTAGGTAAAAGTGTAACTGCTTTAATATACACTTTTTCCGCGGCCTGCCAGTTAGCCTGTCTAGCAAAATCTTCTGCCTCCTTAAGGAGTCTAGTAGCAATCTTTTGTTTTTCTTGATCAGTAGTTTCTGGCTCAGCCTCTTTTGTAGCGGCTCCTTCTGGAGTAGCCAGACTAGATTTCTTACGCTTAACAATGGAGAGTAATTTATCAAAACGACCACCACCGAATAGGCCACCGATTTTTTTACCAACACTCGCGACTTTATCTTTAGCCTTAAGTGCGATTGCACCAACTTTACCAGCCGGTTTTTTTAACTTATCGGTCTTAGGCTTCTCATCCTTTTGGTTAGCCAACTCAGTCTCTAGCTGAGCTGTCTTTGGAAGTTTACGTAAGACAATAAACACAATAATAGCTATTGCGATAACTATTATTACTAGCGGCAAATATCGTAAGACAAAGTCCATCGACTACTCACTCCCGATTTCAAATCTTTCAAAGCGTCCAACCTGAATATTTTCTCCAAGCGTCGATACATAACGCGTAATTAAATCAGCCACAGTCTCATCTGGGTTTTTAATCGTAGGTTGGGTCATGAGTGCGTTTTCTTCCGCAAATTTTTTCATTTTGCCTGCGATAGCTTTTTTCCGCACCTCGGCTGGTTTGTCTTTTAGCTCTTCCTCTGCAATTTCGCGTTCAGCTTTTAGCATCTCATCAGTTACATCCTCTGGTTTTACAAACTTAGGATCTGTTCCTGCAATCTGCAAAGCAATCTCGTGCGCTAATTCTTTGAATTTCTCATTGCGGGCAACAAAATCAGTTTCTGTATTGAGCTCGACCAACACACCAACACGACCACCTTGGTGAATATAGGCCTCAATAATCCCCTGTCTGGCTGCGCGACCTGCTTTTTTCAAAGCCTTGGCTTGGCCTTTTTTACGCAACTCATTAACTGCTTTTTCGATGTCACCCTTAGCCTCTACTAGGGCTTTTTTTGCATCGAGCACTCCGGCACCAGTGCGCTCTCTTAATTTTTTTATGTCATCTAAGGAAGCCATACGATTATTTTTTAGTTGATTTAGGAGTTGTTTTTTTAGCAGTTTTTGGAGACAAGGCTTTTTTAGCTACTTCGGCTAATTTTTTATCTTCTGCGGAGGTTCGCTTTTTCTCTGCCTCCGGCTTTGCAGCTGGATCTGATTTTGCAGTGGCCGGACTAGCTTGGCGACCCTCTATTACTGCATCTGCCATGATTTTAGTGATTAACTCAAGGGTCTTTACCGCATCATCATTGGCCGGAATCGGATAATCAATCTTTGTTGGATTAGAGTTAGAGTCTACTATTGCAACAATTGGAACTCCAGTCTTAACCGCCTCTTTGACTGCAATGTCATCCACATTTATGTCTGTAATAAATACCGCATCCGGCAATTTGCTAAGCGATCTAATACCACCCACTGTGTCATTTAACTTACGTATCTGTCGCTCCACATCCAACTGCTCACGCTTGGTATATTTCTCCAGTTGGCCTTTCTTCTTGTCAGTCTCCAGGCGCTCTAATTTTCTAATGAGATCCAGAACCGTATTAAAGTTTGTAAATAGACCTCCAAGCCAGCGCACAGTTACGTATGGTGACATAGCCCTTGTGGCCTCTTTCTCTATAATGCTTTGAGCCTGGCCTTTTGTTCCCACAAATAAAACCGTTCCGCCTCGACGGGTTATGTTTAGTAAGAACTCAGCACCAGAAGCAATCTGCTCTCGTGTTTTTTCTAAATTAATCAAATGAACTCCGCGCGTGGAGCCAAACAAAAATGGTTTCATCTTTGGATGCCAACGCGAAGTACGCTGACCAAAATGTGCGCCAGCGGCTAATAAATCTTTAAGAGATGGAATTTTTATCATATGTGTTTACCTTTTTATGAAGAACTAGTCTTCCTTCCGTCTTTATCGACTTAGATCAGGGCCTTTTGCTCTTTTTAAGGTTTAGCAATCGGCAGGTCTGTCTAATCAAAAGACGTGCTTTGAATTAAATTATCTCAAAAATGACTTGATGAGACCAAATGAGAATAGAGGCTTGTGCCCAGTTTGTCAATTACTCAGATGCTTGTGGCTCAGTAACCTTTTCTAAGGCTTTTGAGCCTCCTGCTCGGCTTTTTTTATTTCCTCAGTTAGCCCTAATCCGGTTAATTTATCAATCTCTGTTGCGATATCAAGCAATACATCTGATAGCTCAGTTATAGCCTGTCCAGAATCCCCTATTTTCTCTTCGTTGTTTTCTTTATTACCACTAATACCGGATTCCATTGCTCGTTTTGAGAGCTCCAGAGCCTTACCAACTAACTCATGCAATTTTTGGGCATCACCGGAGGGGGTAAGGCCAGCGTATGTCTCTTCTGCTTGTTTAACCACTGCTAAGCCCTCTTCTAATTTGGCTGTAGAGTTTTCAAAATCCTCAGCTACACCAAAATCGGCTGCCTCACTCCATAAGCCGATCGATTGCTCAATTGCTGCGAATACTGGAGCTGACTCGTTTAAATAGGTCTCAGTTTCCGGATCGTCTACATCAAAACTAATTAGTTCGTCAGCAGAGCCATTATCCTCTTCACTGCTTGAAATAATATTACTTTGCTCCGATACAGTTTTGCCAACAAATTTGCCAAATTTCCCTAAGTAGACTGCGATTACGATTATTCCAGCTATAAGCAGGACTCCAACACTAACTAATATCCATATTAGAGTTTTCTTGGAAGACTTTGGTTTTCCGGATTGGCTGTCAGGATTTGAATTAGCATTTACTGGCTTATTTGCTTGGGTTGGCGTGTTTTGTTCCATCTCAATATGATTAGTTAATTGAGGCCTCTTTGTACCATAAATGACCCAAAAACAAGAGGATTGACCATTGCACGTTTATGTGTAAAAGTTTACGTTCATGAAGCAGAAAATTCATCCAAAATACTTCAACAAAGCCAAAGTAAATTGTGCCTGTGGTAATTCTTGGACAACCGGCTCAACAAAGGCAGAAATCAATGTCGAAATTTGCGCTGAATGTCACCCATTTTTTACAGGTAAGGCCAAGTTGGTTGATACAGCTGGTCGCGTCGATCGTTTTAGAGCGCGACTAGAGCAAAGTAAAAAAATGACTTCTGCCGCTAAAGAGCGCAAAGAAGCCAAGCAAAAAAAGGCCACCGCTGAAACTGCAAAGCCAAAGACGGATAAAACTGAGAAAGCTTCTCCCAAAAAGCCTACCCCAAGTCATTAGACCTCCCGCGGCTACTTGCTTAAACTAAAAAGACGAGATATGACTCAGTTACCGTGGGAATCTAACCTGCAAGATATTTTAAAACGCTTTGATGAGGTCGAAGCGGATTTAGCTAACCCGGAAACCTCTCAGGACCGTAAAAAACTCTTAGATCTTAGCCGTGAACGCTCACGTCTTGAGCCAATTGTTAAGCGTATCAATAAACTAGCAGCAGTTAGACAAGAGCTTAAGGACGCCCAGGCTCTTTTTGAAAAAGA
This sequence comes from uncultured Candidatus Saccharibacteria bacterium, assembly GCA_964435075.1. Classification (GTDB taxonomy): domain Bacteria; phylum Patescibacteriota; class JAUYIX01; order JAUYIX01; family JAUYIX01; genus CAYSXT01. The sequence goes on along the minus strand of CAYSXT010000012.1, from coordinate 14,634 downwards.
AACGGACGACGCTTTAAAAAACTTGGCCAAAGAAGAGATCGGCGACTTAGAGCGTAATGAGCAAAAAATACTCACAAAACTCGAGACAGATGTCTTACCGGTTGATCCCAGTGACGAGCGCGATGCAATCTTGGAGATTCGCAGTGGAGCGGGCGGAGACGAGGCCGCCTTGTTTGGTTCTGACTTACTGCGTATGTATACCCGTTATGCTGAGCGACAAGGATGGCGAACAAACCTAATGTCTGCAAACCGTACCGGTATTGGCGGCATTAAAGAGGCCGTTTTAGAAATTAAAGGTAACGGTGTATTTGGACGGCTTAAATACGAGAGCGGAGTCCAGCGTATCCAAAGAATCCCCGAGACGGAAAAAAGTGGCCGGGTGCACACCTCAACAGCGACTGTGGCAGTTTTACCTATTGCAGAGGAAGTAGACCTTGAGATTAAGCCTAGCGATCTGCGAATTGATGTTTATCGGTCTTCTGGACATGGGGGTCAAAGCGTTAATACCACTGACTCAGCCGTCCGCATTACTCACGTTCCAACCGGAGTTGTGGTAGCCATGCAGGACGAACGCTCTCAGCTTAAGAACAAAGACAAAGCTATGAAAATCTTGCGCTCACGTTTACTAGATGCCGAGCAAGAAAGGGCTGCAAAAGACCGTGGAGCCATGCGCAAAGTGCAGGTTGGTACTGGAGATCGCTCAGAAAAAATCCGCACATATAATGTTCCGCAAGACCGAATTACTGATCACAGGATCAAATTTACCACCCATAATGTGACAGCAATCTTTGACGGTGGATTAGATGAGATTATCGACAAGCTAATTGAGGCAAATCAGGCTATACTTAAAAAGAATCTTAAATAAAAACTTCCATGATTATAAAAGAGGCTCTTAATAATGGCAGCCAGTTATTACGCGAATTTAAGCTCCCAGGCGCAGAACTTGATGCCGAGGTTTTACTGGCCCACTCTCTTTCTAAAACCCGTACACAACTTTATAGCAATGGCGACATAGCAATCACTCCCTCCCAACGCCGCCATTACCGCAAACTTTTAACCAGGCGTGCCAGCTATGAGCCCGTCGCCTATCTTATTGGAAAAAAAGAGTTCTATGGTCTTGAGTTTAATGTTAATCGCCATGTATTAATTCCCCGCCCAGAAACAGAGACTTTGGTCGAGCTTGCCTTGGATAATGTGCGTGAGGGGGGCTATGTAAGACCCAGTATTTTAGAAGTTGGAACTGGTTCTGGAGCTATTACGATCTCGCTCGCGACTCAGCTTAAGCAGGCACGCTTTACTGCCTGCGACATATCAAGACAAGCATTATCGACGGCCCGACAAAACGCCAATAACCACAATGTGTCCCAGAGAATCAGCTTTGTGCGCTCTGATGTATTATCCAGGGTTACTGGTCGCTACGACATGATCGTAGCCAACCTCCCCTACTTAACCAATCAACAGATTGATGAGCTTCCTCGTGATATTAAAAAGTATGAACCAAATCTCGCCCTAGCTGGTGGGCCTGACGGACTTCACGTTTATGAGACTCTTTTGCGTCAAGTAAAAGCAATTGCCAAGCCGGGAACTACAATCCTCTGCGAAATTGGCCCTAATCTAAGAGCTGGCTTTGATGTATTAGTAAAATCTACCCTACCAGAATCAACCACTGTAACGTTTCATAATGACCTGGCCGGTAGAATTCGCGTCGCAAGGGTGGTTCTTGGTATGCTATAGACATGGCAAAATTAACTATTCCAAATCCACCGGCACCTCTAAACGCTAAAGAGCAAAACATTAAATTAATAAAAGGCCGACCACCACGTCCGGCCGCTCTCTATTTGCTGTTTGCCACCCTTACTTCTCTGGGTGGACTTATAATGGGTTGGGTCTATTTAATAAAAGACGGGGCTAAAAACAAAAGTTTTGGCATCCTTTCATTACTCTTAGGCTTAGTCCTACCAGCCGTTATCATTTTGGCTCTATTTCTGAATCAGGAATCACAAAAAGGGCTTCAGGCTCCCCTACCTGAACAACCGGGGATACGTCTTCCTAAATAAATTAAAAAGACTACTCAGACTTTTTCTCAGCAGCCTTAGTCTCTTCGGCAGAGCCTTCGGCTTCTTTTTCTTCAGATTCTCCTTCTTCTTTTTCGGCTTTTTCGGCTTTCTTAGCTTCCTTACCTTCGGTTTCTTCTTCCTCGCCTTCATCCTCTTTCTTAACACCCTCAACACCTTCGACATCCTCAGTAACTTCTTCGTCCAAAGCACTAAGTTCTTCCTCAGAACGTGGCGGAGTAACAGATGCAATAACTTGATTTTTGTCCATGCCCATAACCTCAACACCCTCAGGTATATCTAACTGATCTAAAGTAATCGAGTCATCTATTTTTGCTAATAGCGCTAGATCTACCTTAATTTCGTGAGGTAAATCTTTTGGTAGAGCCTCAATTTCTAATTTATCGACAGCTTTTATTAAAATACCAGCGAAATCCTTAACAGCGGCAGAAACACCTGTGTAGTTAAGGTTAACGTCTGTGGTAATTTTTTCGTTCATATTGACCTGATAAAAATCACAGTGAATAATTTTTCCGGTAACTGGATCTTCTTGAACATCGTGAATAACTACATTTTTCTTTTCGGATCCTAGCTCAAGTTCAACAATTGTTGAGGCACCGGCTGCGGCAAAGGCTTTTTCTAGCTCACCACTTAATACTTCAACATTTTCTGACTTAATATTGTGTCCATAAGTTACACACGGTACTTTGCCGGCAGCTCTAAGAGCAGACACCTTGTGTCCGTTCATTTTTCGTAATTCGGCTTTTAGAGATACAGTTTCCATTTGTTTATTGTGTGTTTGTGAATTTACCGTAGGTTCCAGTAAAATTATTGATTTCTTTGTAGGCGTTTAAGACATCGTTATGATTAAGAGCCTCCGATTTTCGCAGACGACGAACATCCCGTGCTGTCAGATCGGTCACCATCCCAAAGGAGTTAAGTCCTAAACGAGAGGCTGCCACTACTGCTAGTAGCGAGGAGCGACATTCTGTACAAGTCAGATGGAACAAAATGCCCTGCTGACTTTCGTCTACGATCTCAGCATCTGCTGGATCAAACTTAGAGTTACAAAGTGGACAACGGCTAGATAGTCGCATCTCAGACGACTCAAACTGAGGCGTATTAGAGGATGGAGGATTTTTACTAACCATGAACCAATAAAGAATAGCGACTTTTAGTGCCTTGTCAACCCCCCGGCTGACAAAAATTATACCTAATTAAAGGTCTGCTTTTTTTGCCTAGAATGGACCGAGAAGACCACTCCAAGCAGAATAAGTGTAGCAACTAAGGACGAGCCTCCATACGAGACAAGCGGCAAGGTTACCCCGGTAACTGGCAAGACTCCCAGGTTGGAGCCCAGGTTAACGATCATCTCAACCATAATCAATATGCCGTAGCCCAGGGCCAAAAACAGACCAAAGTTGTCCCTAGCTTTTTGGCTGGTTCTGAAGATGCGATATAAAAGGCCACTGAATAAAGCAATGACAAAAATAAACCCAACAAACCCCAACTCCTCAGCTATTACAGCAAATATAAAGTCAGTATGTTTTTCTGGCAGAAAATTAAGCTGAGACTGGGTCCCCTGTCCAAATCCGCGGCCGGTTAGTCCGCCGGAGCCTATCGCAATATAAGACTGACAAACATTATATGCCGCAACTGACTGACAGTTCTCAAGAGGCGACAAAAAAGTAGCGACACGATCCTTTTGATAATCAGCCAAGACAAAGTTCCAAGAAAGAAACCCTGCCAGTAAAAAAGCCGCCACAAAGGCCAACAAATGCCAGCGCTTTATGCCTATCATCAAATACATGCCAAGCCAGATTGATAAAATAATCATGGCGGACCCTAAGTCCGGTTCCGCTAAAACAAGCACTACTGGAATTAATATGTAAATAAAGGAGATAATTAAATGCTTAAACTCATGCAATTGCTTACGGTGATCAGAGAAATATTTAGCTAAAACGATAACCATAGTTATTTTGGCAAATTCAGAGGGCTGAAATCTAAAAAAACCTAGATCAAACCAGGCTCGTGAACCACGCGTTACATCACCTAAAATTAGAACTGCCAAAAGCAAGATAATCGTTACGACATATAAAATACGAGCCCAGTTGTGTAAAAGCTGATAATCCAGCCGCGATAAAATAATGAGGCCGCCTAGACCAATAATGGCAGCAGCTCCCTGTGTTAACAAAAGTTGTCGCTGAGCATCTAGTGATAGAGAGGCTGAGTAGACAAAAGAGATCCCTAGAACGACTAGCGTTATAATCAAAGCTAGCAAATACCAATCAAAGCGTTGGAGTGCTCTAAGCTGCATAAGTCTTTATTTCTTTAACGGGTGGGCTGTGGCGTAAATTGCTGGAACATTTGACCCTTAACCACAGAGGTTCCCACAAAAGTATCGTTTCTGAATACATCAACATCCGTCTCATAATTTATATTAGCTGGTTGAACATCAGGTATCTCCTGAGGGAAGGTCACTATGAAATCACGTTCTTCTCCTGGGTTCAAGGTATCTATTTCACTGTGATTTAACGCAATGATATTTCCAGAACCATCGGTCAGTAAGATATTAATTTGAACATTATCAAAGGTAAAGGTTGTAAGATTTTTTGTTCGGCCTTTAAGACGGGCATATACTCCCGGTTCCTCCACAACCTCAAATTCTAGGGTCGTTGTCTCAAAGCGCGGGGCGGTGTAGTTTGTGACTTTAAGCCACTCTGCAAAACCAACATTAAGCTCAGCTGTAACAGGCTTGGTGACGGCTAAGATGTTAAAGGCTGATAAGGTCTTTTGTTGCTGAGGCAAAATGTAAGAGCTCTGCCTACTGGATGAGTTAATAATGGAGCCATCCTCAGCTAATAGATCAATTGTAAAGTCTAAGGGTGACGCACCCCAATCAACGTTAGGATTCTCCACCATTACAGCAACATCATAACGATCTTCACCAGCATCAACGATCGAGGTGTCAACGATTGTTAACTCCGTGGTCTCTGGCTGCTCTTCACACCCATCGGGAACTCCATCACGGTCAGCATCATCGCGATCATCAAAGCCAGGACAAACATCCTCGACGTTTGGAACACCGTCATTATCGTCATCGCGACCAGGAAGATTTTGGATTACCACTATAACTATTACCGTAATAATTATTGCGACAATCAGACCAATTCCAATCCAGATCAAAGCCCTTATCAAACGTGCATTTTTTACTAAAAAAGCCCTACGCTTAAATTCCTCCTGGACATTAGGGTGTTCTACAAAGCCAGTTTCAAAAGCTTGAGAACGCCTGGCAGCGGCTTTTTCCGCAGCAATCTCTTTGGCGGTCTTTTTATCCCCGCCTTTGTCCTTACTGGATTTGAATATATTTTTTGTAAAATCGAAGAAAGCCATGAATCCTTTTAATTATCATACCGAGGATACCTTAACTGGTACAGTCCGTACAATTTGAGTAGGATAGTAGACTAAAGCCATGACCACACCCGCCTTTACTCATTTACATGTTCACTCCCACTACTCCCTGCTGGATGGCCTGGGGCAGATTCATGACATTTTTCAAGCTACCAAGGATCAGGGTATGGATTCTATTGCGCTTACAGACCATGGCGTATTATACGGCGCAATAGAATGGTTTCAAAAGGCCAAAGATTACGGCGTCAAGCCAATTATAGGCCTGGAGGGTTATATTTCTCCAAATAGGCTGGAACAAAAACGCCACGGCATAGATACGCGTCCCTACCATGTTACTCTGATCGCTAAAAACGAGGCTGGTTATAAAAATTTAATAAAGTTGGTGACAATCGCCCACTTACAAGGTTACTATTATAAACCCCGTTTTGATTATGAAACTCTTGCTAAACACTCCGAGGGGCTTATTGCTCTAAGTGGTTGTATCATCGCCCATATACCCCGCGAGATTATCAGCGGCAATATTGATAAGGCCACAGAATTAATTCGTCAGTATCAAAAAATATTCGGCAAAGACAATTTTTACCTTGAAGTCCAGCATCACCCAAAACTCGACAAACAAAATATCGTTAACGAAAAAGTTTATGAGTTTGCCAAGAGTTTTGAGGTACCCTTGGTGGCCACCAATGATGTTCATTTTGTGCATAAAGAGGACGAACCAGTGCATGACATTTTATTGTGCGTGCAGACCGGCAAAAAGGTTCATGAGACTGACCGCATGAGTTATGTCGGGGCCGAGGTCCACCTTAAGTCGCCCGAAGAGATGTTTGAGAATTTCTCAGATCATACTGAGGCTCTCACAAACACCCAAAGAATCGCTGAACAATGTTCCTTTGAAGTAGAGCTCGGTAAACTTCGATTGCCAAAATATCCGCTCCCAGAGGAAACCACCCCCGATGCCCAATTAAGAAAGCTTTGTGAGGAAGGCGGTGATAAAAGGTACGGTAAGCCTTGGGCCGAGGTTACTAAGGAGGCTCAAGAAAGACTGGACTACGAGCTCGGGATTATCGACAAGATGGGTTTTGCTGGTTACTTCCTGATTGTGCAAGACTTTGTGAATTGGGCCAAAGGACAAGGCATTGTGGTTGGTCCCGGTAGAGGTAGTGCGGCCGGCAGTCTCGTGTCATATTTACTTGGCATTACGGATGTTGATCCGCTTAAATGGGGTCTATTCTTTGAGCGGTTTTTGAATCCAGCGCGTGTCTCTATGCCTGATATTGATATGGACTTTGATGACGAGCGACGCGATGAAGTAATCGAGTATGTGGCTAAAAAATACGGCCGCGACAAAGTTGCCCAGATTATAACCTTTGGAACTATAAAGGCACGCGCTGGTATACGAGATGCCGGCCGCGTTCTAGATATCCCCTACTCTTTTTGTGACACGGTCGCCAAAATGATTCCGTTAGGATTTAATCTGCAAGAAACTCTAGACAAAGTTCCTGAGTTTAAAAAACTTTACAACTCTGACCCACAAGCCAAAAAACTGATTGATGCCGGTAAAAGAATGGAAGGAGTAGCCAGACACGCCTCCACTCATGCTTGCGGAGTAGTTATCTCAAATCAGCCTCTTTCAGAGACTGTTCCTACCCAATATTCTACAAGGGGCAGTAACCAAGCTCAAAGTATTACGACCCAATACTCCCTCCACCCCATTGAGGACCTCGGCCTCTTAAAGATGGACTTTTTGGGTCTCTCCAACTTAACCATTATCAGGCATGCCTTAGATTTGATAGAAAAACAACACGGCACCCGCATAGACATAAGCAATCTACCGCTCGACGACGGAAAGACTTTTGATTTATTAAAACGAGCGCAAACCATTGGAGTCTTTCAGCTGGAGTCCTCCGGTATGCGACGATATCTTAGAGATCTTAAGCCAAACGAGCTTGAGGATATCGTATCGATGGTGGCGCTCTATCGACCGGGACCAATGGACCTAATCCCCGACTTTATTAAGGGTAAGCATAAAAAGATAACGCCTAAATACTTACACCCATCTCTAGAACCAATTCTAAGCAGCACCTATGGCATTGCCGTTTATCAGGAGCAGGTTATGGAAATTGCGCGAAAACTGGCTGGTTTTTCTCTGGGCGAGGGCTATTTATTGATTAAGGCGGTCAGTAAAAAAATTCGTTCTCTCCTGATAGAACAACGCGAGAAATTTATTAAGGGTTGTCGCTCCAATGATATTTCTCAGGATGTAGCCGAAAAAGTCTTTAACTTTATTGAGCCTTTTGCTGAATATGGCTTTAACCGAGCGCACGCTGTTTGTTACGCCATGATCGCCTATCAGACCGCCTATCTAAAAGCCAACTACATGCCAGAGTTTATGGCGGCTTTAATGCGTTCTGACGAGGATAATGTGGACCGACTCTCAATCGAGATTGCCGAATGTCAGCGTTTGGGTCTAAAGGTTTTGCCACCCTCGATAAACGAGAGTGACAAACATTTTGCGGTTGTTGAGCTTAATGATCCAAAGATAGCTGCTAAAAAAGGAATTCGCTTTGGCTTAGCTGGCATTAAAAACCTCGGAAGTGACGCGGTTAAAACCTTATTAGCCGATCGCAAAAAAAATGGACCGTTTAAATCACTGACAGATTTGGTACAAAGAGCGGATCCGTCTGCTCTCAATAAAAAATCCCTTGAGGCTCTAATGCAAAGCGGTGCCCTAGATGAGTTCGGCGAGCGCGCCTCAATGATCGCTAGTGTTCCTGAGATCCATCATTTCGCAAAAATTGTAAATCAAAACAAAGATAACGGTCAGCAAGGACTTTTTATGGGTAATCTCTCAAAGCAGGTCGAACCAGTGCTAACTTTGCAGGAGGTTCCACCTGCTAGTATTCTGCAGCAACTAAAATGGGAAAAGACTTTACTTGGTCTGTATATTTCGCAACAACCTCTCGAGGAACACAAAACACTAATTGAGAAGGCAGCAAACCCAATCGGCTCGCTGGGACAGACCAATATAAATAAGCGCGTTAAAATAGTTGGCATGATCAGTCATATCCAAAAAGTTATGACTCGCTCTAATGAGACCATGTTATTTATTCAACTTGATGATTTTTCTGGCAATATTGAGGCTTTAATATTCCCTTCTGTGTTTAAAGATTACGCCTCACTATTTGAAGAAGACTCAGTCTTAATTTTGCAGGGTAAAGTCTCCGATAAAGATGGAACCTTAAAAATACTAGCTGATAATGTAGAACGCTTTAGCCCGGAAAAGCTTAATGTAGCCAGACCAGCCGAGGAGCCAGCCCCCAACCCTAATTATGGTCCCCCTCCGGTAGCTTCTGCACCTACCACGATCGCTCGCCCCGAGGGCGCCCTAGAGCTCATGCTGGAGAGTGCTTTTTCAGCTGATAAATTAAGCTTATTGAAATCTACTCTTGAGAAACTTCCCAACGGCGAAACCAAGGTCTACTTACGCATAAAGGATAGTAGCGGAGATAAACTGGTTCAAACTAATTACTCAATTAGCAAAGATCCAGCCACTCTCAAGCAACTTGCTGATATTGTCGGAACCGAACACATTTCTGGTTAAGTAGATTTATGCTTAAATAGGAGCATGGTTAATTTAGGAACTATCCAACCTCCCCGAAATTTTTTGCGTCTCACCTTGATCCTGGCTGGCGCTAGTCTTGTTTTGGTAGTCGTTGTTTTATATTTTGCGCTCTCCCGTGGCACTGTTGTGCTTTTCCCGGTTGAAGAAGACGTTTCCACTGAATTTTCTGCCAACTTAGATGCCAGCCAAGAGTTTGATCCCTCCAAGCTTGACCAAGTACCAGGTCGCATCGAAACCATCGAAAAAGAGGGTTCAAAAGATATAGATATCAAAACAGAAAAACCTGTTCCCGACTTTGCTACCGTGACCGTTACTATTCATAACCAACAAGGTGGTTCTCAATCATTACTACCCCGTACGCAACTTGTTAACGCAGACGGCATTAAGTTTAGAACGGACGAATCCGTAACTGTACCGGGTGGTGGTTCAGTACAAGTAGGTGCCACAGCTGATCAACAGGGTAAAGAATATAATATTGAACCCAGCCGTTTTACGATTATTAAACTTTCACCTCAACTTCAGGAGCTAGTCTATGCAGAATCTTCTGAACCAGCCACCGGTGGAGAGCGCTTTGAGAAAGCCGCTATCCAAGGAGATATCGACGATGCCCAAGACGCACTAATTAATGAGCTTTATTCGGAGGCTGAAGACGAACTCCAGTCTAAGCTAAGTTCCGACGAGCAATTTGTTCCAGAAGCTGTTCTCAAAGAAGTTCTTGATCAATCGGCTGATGTAGAGCCCAACACTGAAACCGACAGCTATTCTGTTTCAGCTAAAGTTCGGGTGTCTACAGTAGTTTTTGACGAAAACAACCTCCTACAATTAGCAATCGCACAACTTAAAGCCGCCATGCCAGAGACTAAAGAGCTGGTTAGCTACAATCCTCAATCCTTTAATTATGAAATAGCGAGCTTTGACCAAAAAGCGGGAACCGCAACCATCACAGCAAAACTAACCGGCGTCGCTCGCCCTCGCCTCTCTAACGAGCTATTAGACAAAGAAAAAATTAAAGGCCTCAGTCGACAGGAACTATCAGATCATTATGGACAGTTTGCTGAAATCGAGCGGATAGAGATTAATCTTAGCCCTTTTTGGCTGACAAGCTTGCCTACTATAGTTGATCATGTAGATATCGAGCTGGGTAGGAGTCCTAGTGCCAAAGAACAAGCTCCAATTCCTGATACCGCACCTTAATTTGACTATTTAAGGCCAATATTCCACTCTTAAGACTGCTCTAAATAGGACATGTCACCTTATTTGTGTTGCACATAGGAAGAACGATCTAGACTGTAAATCGTTCCAACCAATGAGTCTGATACCACCTGGGAGGATTTGGAGCCGTCTAATGACGTAAAAATAACGAGTAGCTGCCTAGATACATTTTGGCAGAACTTGGGTGGAACCGCGGATCAAAATCCGTCCCAAGGCTTCAACTAAGAAGTCTTAATTTGTATTCAAATGGCTAAAGCACCTAGATCAAAAGTTTCAAAAGAAAAAGCACAAGAAAATAATCTCTTTCGTATTCGGCACTCAGCTGCTCACCTTATGGCAGCCGCTGTTTTAAAACTATATCCCGGCTCTAAACTTGGTACAGGACCTGCTACTGAGGAGGGCTTTTTTTATGACATAGACACTCCGGAACCAATTACAGACAAAGATCTACCAAAGATTGAGAAAGAGATGCGCGCCATGATCAAAGCTGGCCACCCTTTTGTTTGTAAATTGTTGGACTCCGATGAAGCTATTAAAAAATTTAAAGAGTCCGAGCAGCCTTATAAAGTGGAACTTATTCAGGGACTCTTAAAAGAAGGACATAACAAAGTCAGTCTCTACGAAACCGGCAATGTTTTTGTAGATCTATGTGAAGGACCCCATGTTGAACAATCAGATGAAGTCGGAGCATTTAAATTATTAAGTGTGGCCGGCGCTTACTGGAAAGGCGATCAATCAAAACCACAGATGACCCGTATTCATGGAACCGCTTTTGCCACCCAAAAAGAGTTAGACCAGTACTTAAAAATGCTAGAAGAGGCTAAAAAAAGAGATCATAAAAAACTAGGTATAGATCTGGACTTGTTTACATTTTCGCCGCTAGTCGGCAGTGGTCTCCCCCTTTGGACTCCTAAGGGTACCCAAATGCGTAAGACCCTAGATGATTTTGTTTGGTCGCTCCGTAAAAAACAAGGCTACTCACGGGTAGAGATCCCGCATATAACAAAAAAGGATCTCTACGAAAAATCAGGACACTGGGAAAAGTTTAGCGATGAACTTTTCAAAATTAAAAGTCGTGAAAATCACCTTTTTGCTATAAAGCCCATGAACTGTCCTCACCATACTCAAATTTATGACCGGCACCCTCGTAGCTATAAGGACCTGCCGATCCGCTACGCAAATACAACCATGGTCTACCGCGATGAACAAAGCGGCGAGCTCTCAGGCCTGGTGCGCGTTAGGGCGATTACTCAGGATGATGCCCATGTATTTTGTCGCTATTCACAAATCAAAGAAGAGACGTTTAAGATTTGGGATATTATCCAGGATTTTTATCGACCATTTGGTTTTGAAATAAATGTGCGACTTTCTTTACATGATCCAAAACAAATGGATAAGTACTTAGGAACCCCAGCGATATGGAAAAAGGCTGAGGATCAGATGAAAAAACTAATCAAAGATAAGGGAGCTACCGCTACAGAGGCCGTTGGCGAGGCCGCTTTGTATGGCCCTAAGATTGACTTTATGACTAAGGATTCTCTCGGACGCCAGTGGCAAATAGCTACGATCCAACTAGACATGAACTTACCAGAAAGATTTGACCTGACAGCCATTAACGAAAACGGCAAGCCAGAGAGAATTGTAATGTTGCATGCCGCCATAATGGGCTCTATCGAGCGCTTTATGTCTATTTTAATAGAACACTTCGCGGGTGCTTTTCCAGTATGGTTGGCGCCGGTCCAAGTAAAGGTTTTACCAATAAGTGACAAGCAGATTGAGTACGCCGAAGAAGTTGCTGCGCAGCTATCAGCCTCCGACATCAGAGTTGAGGTCAATAAAGACTCAGAGACTATCGGTAAAAAAATCAGACAGGCCGAGCTAGAGAAAATCCCCTATCTCTTAATAGTGGGCGACAAAGAAATAAAGGCTAAGCAAGTGGCCGTACGACGACGCGGACAAGGTGATCTCGGTACACAGGCTCTTACTGACCTCATCCAGAAAATCACTGATGAGACAGACAAAAAAGCCCTCTAGCTCTAATAGTAAGCCAAAGGTCATTGCAATAATTGGAACTACCGCGAGCGGTAAATCTGATATTGCTTTGCGCTTAGCTAAAAAATACAAGGGAATTATTATCGCCTCGGATGCCAGGACTTTATACAAAGGTCTCAACATTGGTACTGCCAAACCAACCAAGACGGAACAAAAACAAGTTCCGCATTACATGCTTGATTTAATAACCCCGCGTCAACGTTATTCTGCTCAGCGCTTTCAAAAGGAGGTATACAAGATCGTTAAGGCTCACGCGGAGCAGCCTATCTTTTTAGTCGGAGGTAATGGTTTATATGTGGACGCTGTACTCAAAGGACATGATTTCGCCGGAACCAAGCCCGATCCCAAGTTACGTAAAAAATTACTGTTATCTGATTTATCTGCACTAACTAGAAAGTTAAAAAAAATAGACCCTGCTGGATATAAACAAGTCGACCTAAAGAATAAACGACGAGTCGTTAGAGCACTGGAAGTCAAGCTAACAACTGGACAGTCTCTCTTTAAAATAAGAACCTCCAATCCACCCGATTGGGACATTCTAAAGATTGGTCTCTCCCCGGCACGAGAAGTACTTAAGCAAAGAATCACAGATCGCATTACTAAAATGTTAAGAGCTGGATGGCTCGCAGAAGTAGCATCTCTCTTAAAAAAATATCCTCGTACTGCACCCGGTTTTTCATCACATGGCTACCCGGA
>CAYSXT010000012.1:0-1487 GCA_964435075.1 uncultured Candidatus Saccharibacteria bacterium | reverse complement strand
TCTTAAAAAAATATCCTCGTACTGCACCCGGTTTTTCATCACATGGCTACCCGGAGCTAATCGCCTATTTTAAAAAAGAGATTACTAAAGAAGAAGCGACACAAAAAATTGTGCATAACGTTTGGGTCTATTCCAAGCGTCAGTTGCGCTGGTTTCAACGCGATAAGGAAATAGTTTGGCTAAAACCAACTGACTTTAATAAGTCTGATAAATTAGTAAAAACTTTTTTACGCAAATAAAAAGCGAGGCGGAATCTATGATTCCGCCTCGTCAACCAATGTAATAAGAGCTCCAGCAGAGCGAAAAACTATTGCTAGATCCTGGAGGGATTTTTGATCCCCTTCAGTTTCAGCGTTGGCTGCCGCGCGCTCGAGTGCTAAACCAAGCTTGTTAATGTCATTAGTCTCTAATTGTCGGACCTCTTTTGACGAGTGGCGAGCATGAGTGATCATGCCAGCTGCAACAGCTGAGCCCAAGATTTGGATGAGCGATGTAGAACTACTTAGATCAAGCGTTTCATCGTAGTTTTTTGACACAATGCGATACCTCCGAAAAGATCAGTCTAGTGAATTCTAGACTACAGATAGTGCCATATATTTATTTTCAGATCAAGCAGAAGTGTAATTACTTAATTTTATCCTTAATCAACTGTTGAATAACTTGTGGGTTGGCTTTGCCTTTTGTCTCTTTCATAACCATACCCATTAAGAACTGTAAGGCCTTTTGTTTGCCGGCTTTTAAATCCTCGACTGCTTGGGTATTTGCTTTCATGACTGCGTCCACGGCAGTCCCTAGCTCAGCCGTATCAGATACTTGCAACAAGTTTTTATCCCGTGCTACATCAGATGGATCTGTTCCATTCAAGAACATATCAGCCAATACAGTTTGTCCCGCACTAGAACTTATTTCATTGCGGTGCAACATCTTTAGAAACTCCGCAAAATTCTCGGGAGTAATCCGAATATCATTTATTCCAATCTTTCCCTGATTAAGATGTTTTGTTAGCTCTCCTAAAATCCAGTTTGCCGTATTTTTCATAAGCTTGGCCCGCTCTTTTTTATCCAGCTTTTTTTGATCTTGCTTTAACCAAACCTCCAACTCACTTGCAACCCCCTCAAAATAATCGGCTAGCTCTTTATTATCTGCTAATAGCTCTGCGGAAGTTTCAGGTAACCCAAACTCTGATTGCAAGCGCGCCACTTTTTGTTCTGGCATTTCCGGCAATGACCTTTTTAGTTTCTCAATCATAGCTTTAGAAGGTGTCAATGGTGGCAAATCTGGCTCTGGAAAATATCGATAGTCACTCGACTCTTCCTTAGAGCGCTGAGACACTGTCTCACCCTTAGACTCTATCCAGCCTCTTGTCTCCTTAATCATGTCACCCTCGGCGTGGTCCTCTAGTGCAGTTGTGTGTCTCTCCTCCTCATAACGCATCGCTCGCTCGATAGCTCTAAATGAGTTCATATTCTTAATCTCGCTTATTGGGG
>CAYSXT010000011.1:0-19283 GCA_964435075.1 uncultured Candidatus Saccharibacteria bacterium | reverse complement strand
CTAAAAGGCGAGGAGTAGAGCGTACACCTAAGACAACGGAGGCGTCGACTCCAGAGTCACCCGAACCAACTGCGATCACGCCTGAAAAGATCGAGTCTAAGTTAGAAGGCACACTGAAAGAGCAACTGGATACTGCGCGAGAAATTTTTAAAGAAGACCTAATTGGGCCTGACAAGGTGGCAGAGGTCTGGGGGATCTCGATTGACACAGAAAAACTCCCCGGTATTCCATTTGAACGCGCAGATCTAGAACAGGCAGAAAAACTGGGTCAAATGCTGATTCTGCGTGCTAAAACTGCTCCAGATGGAGAACCGCTTACCATGCTCAAAATGAACCAAGTACTTGGTCCTAAAATGGATGAGGCGGGTCGCGGGAAAGTGCTCTACAATACTGACTGGTACGCGAGTGAGGAGTTTGCTACCCAAGAAACACCAGTCCGTATTGACCAGGAGTACGAGTGGGCCCTGACATCAAAAGAGTTAGTCCCCGACTCAACCAGCAAAAACTACCTAGAACAAACTAGAGCTTTAGCTGACTACCTCCTTAAGACCGGTTTACTCGCAGAAACTAAAACAGGACCTAAGGGCCCGGGATACTCTGGTCCTGCAGAACCAGGAGTGACTGCCTTTATGCATGGCAAAGATGAGCTTAAAGATCTTATTAGCTCCGACTGGCAAGCAGCTGCCAAACAACTAGCAGAGCTCAAGATTAACCAAGACTACCGACCAACCCCTGCAGAGGTACTTTACGACCGCATAACCTACTTCCAAGCCAACAACCAACGCCTCCAAGAAAACACCTACATCTGGACCAACCGCCGGTCGTCGGATGGTTATCTGGTCGACGTCGGTTACTTTGACGACGAGGGTGCCGACGTCAACCTCCAGTACCCTGACGACGCTGGCGGCCGCATAGGTGTCGTCTTCTCCCGCAGGTCTTGAGTTTGGAATCTTGAGGTTTGATCCTTGAAACTTGCCTAACGTGCAATGTCCGTTGAGGACATTGCGCAACGATCGCATAGTTAGCTAAGCTAACACGTGGCTCATGCAGGTACGTCTACGGATATACCTCGCCGTTTAACAAGACTGCTTACAGAGTGCTCGTACGGATGGCTCATTCGCGAGAGTCTGCCGTCACAATCTTTTACAGGTGGTTGCATGTTGTTTGTCTGTCCGTGTGCGATCACTGCTGCCTCGCATGGCACTTTGTAATCTCATGCTGACGCCGGTCGTCGGATGGTAATCTGGTCAACGTCGGTAACTTTGACGACAAGGGTGCCAACGTCAACAACCAGAACCCTGACAACGCTAACGACAACATAGGTGTCGTCTTCTCCCGAAGTCTTGGGCTCCGTTCCCTAAAAAAGAGCGGAGTTTACTTTGTGCGGCAACTTTTTAGCCAACCACCCAGCTCTTTACCGATCTGCTGTAGCTGCTCTTCTAGTCGTACGTATTTTTTAAGATCTATCGCACGTGTATCTTTAAGGAGGCGCACAAGCAACTTGAGTAGCTGGAGTTTACTATCGACTCTCTCGAGAATAAGTAGTTTGCTCGCACGGCGTTTATGTTGTGCGAGATGTAGAAGCTCGAGGACTTCTAGCAATAGGGTGCATATCCGGGCACCTACGGTATGGCGGTCGCGCTTAGGTAATGTCCCCGTGACTTGATGCACATCGAGGTATAATTTATACGCATGGTGTACAATCGAAATCGTCTGAATATGGTTGGGGGGGGGTGATGTTCATAGTGAAGTTAGTTATGCCAGACTAGTATCGCTCGAACATCTTTTTGGTGCCTGGGACGAGTTTAGAAGAGGCAAAGAAAAAAAGGCGGACGTGCGAGCTTTTGCCTGGAACGTAGAGGATAACCTATTCGCGCTCCATGAGCGATTGATTTCTGGAGAGTACCAGCACGGAGCCTACTACGGCTTTTTTGTGCGCGATCCTAAGTTGCGGCGTATCCATAAGGCCAGCGTAGCTGATCGCGTCCTGCACCACGCCTTACACAATATGCTCCAACCGGCATTTGAGCGCCAGTTTATATTTGATCTCTACTCCAACCGTACGCACAAAGGTACACACCGAGCTTTTGCCCGTATGCAGCAGATGGCCTGGCGACTCTCTCGTAATAATACGCGGACAGTCTGGGCACTCAAGTGTGATGTCCGCAAGTTTTTTGATGGCATGGATCACGATGTGTTGCTTGAGCTTATTTTTAAACGAGTGTCTGATCCAGACGTCAAACAGCTCATTAATGGTATCGTGAGGAGTTACAGTGTCAGGCCCGGAAAAGGTTTGCCGCTTGGTAACCTCACGAGCCAGCTTTTTTCTAATGTGTATCTTGATCCGCTTGATCAATGGGCCAAGCACGTTTTGCGCGCACGCCACTATATCCGCTATGTGGACGACTTCATTTTACTTAGTACATCGCGAGACTTTCTAGCACGCGTTATTCCTCAAATTGCGCGGTATCTGAGCTCACGACTTAAGCTCGAGCTTCACCCTGATAAAATTATACTGCGACCCTGGCACCAAGGCATTGATTTCTTGGGTTATGTGGGATTTCCATGCCATGTTGTTTTACGCACAAAAACCGCGCGGCGAATGTTTCGCAAAGTCGCCGAGAAAGATAGTTTACTTAGAATGGGACAGATGATGAATTCGGACCTATCGCAAGTATTTGCTTCTTATGAGGGTTTGCTTTCTCATTGTCGGTCTCGCACTTATATGCGACAGCTTGAAGAGCATAAAGACGCTATACCGCTAGAGTAGTATTTCTCTCGACCCTTTAACTATTTTGAGCTAAAGTCATTATATTATGGCCTCCAAAACCGCTACGAAAATTAAGAAAAGCTTACCGGCCGACAAGGCTCATCGGTTAAGTCTAATTTTTACCGCACTTAGTGATATTAACCGCTTAAAAATTGTATCCACAATCACTAATTATCCCGATATTTGTGTTACTGATATGGCAAAGGTTTTAAAAATATCTACTCCAGCTGTGTCCCAACACTTTAAGATTTTAGAATTAAGTGGTTTGGTAACACGCATAAGGAAAGGCCGGATGATTTGCTATAAAGTAAATGCGGATCAAGAACCGGCTGGTTCTATCCTAAAAATGATTACTAAAGGCAAATAGTTGCAATAAAAGGTGCCTTTGTTTTAGGCTGAGGTTATTATGAAAAAACTTACATTAGGTATTTTATTGGCGTTTGTTATCTCAATGGTGGCGATGCCTGTTTCAGCTGCGACATTATTGTCTGGCGAAACTATTAATATTAGCGAAAAGCAATCAGAGGATGTATATGCTGCTGGTTCTCAGTTGATTGTAGATGAGGCGGTGGCTGGGGACTTAGTAGTGGCTGGTGCAGATATATCCGCGACTGGTGACGTGGCAGAGGATTTTATGGCAGGTGCGGCTGTAGTCAGACTTAGTGGCAATGTTGCAGATGACTTACGCGTAGGAGCAGGCAACTTAACAATTGGTGGTGATATCGGGGGTGATGCATTAGCAGCCGGGGGGACATTAGTACTTTCAAAAGGCAGCACAATTCAAGGTGATGCTTTATTGGCCGGTGGAGTATTGACCTTAGATGGCGATATAGCAAGTGAAGCATTAATAACTGGGGATGAGATTATTATTAATGGAAATATCAATGGGGCCGCAGACATCAGGGGTCGTCATATCGTATTAAATGGTTCCTTATCTGGTGATATAATTTTGGCAGCCGAAAGTATTGAACTAGGAACTCAAGCTAATATCGGTGGGGACGTAAGTTATTACACTGATAACGGCGAGATGGATTTCTCGAGTGCATTGCAAGGTGGAACCGCCACCTTTGACTCAAGTCTAAAGTATTTTAGTCCAGCCGGGCCAACTTTTTCTCAAACTTTGGGGGGAGCGGCGCTCTGGTTCTTGGTTTCTTTGGCAGGAGCGGCTTTGGTACTTTTGCTGATCGTTTTGTTGATGCCTAAGTTGGTGAGCGCCGCGGCAACGCAGTTAGCTACTAAGTTTTGGGTATCCTTAGGAGTTGGAGCCCTATTTTTTGTGGCAGCTCCAATAATAATCTTGCTATTGCTGATAACGGTGATCGGAATTCCGCTTGGTCTTTTTGGTATGTTCGTTTACGCATTCAGCGTATATGCGGCCTCAATTGTTACTAGCGCTGCTATCGGAAAATGGCTAGAGCAAAAACTTAAGAAAAACTGGGGCAAAGCCTCGCTATTCTTTATCAGCTTAGGAATTTTAGTCGCAATAAAACTTTTAGGACTAATACCATTTGTTGGCTGGTTGATAGTTATGCTGATAGCCTTCGCCGGTTTCGGGGCTGTGCTTTTGGCTAAACGAGCTCGCTATAAAAAAGTCGAAGGCTCAGCTAATTAGGCTTTAGAGTTTTTTTGGCACCACATTTTTCACATTCATAATCTTGACGAATAACCATGTGAGGAAAGGGTATCTCAATACCTTCTTCTTCAAAGGCTTTTTTAAGTCTTTTGCGTAACTCTCCAGTTACTGACCATTGGGCAAGGGGCTTGGTTCTACCCAAAACTTTGAACTCAACAGATGAGTCAGCAAACTTCATAATTCTTAAATACTTGGGAGCCTTAATAATTTTTTTAGACCAAGCCTTATCCTTTGCTAATTCTTCTCCAACTTTGTCTACAACTTTTTTAACATGGTCTTGATCGGCTTCGTAAGCCACACCAAGATCAAAGTTAACATTGCCGTACTCCTTAGCAGTGTTAGAGACGGTTTTGATATTGCCATTAGGAATGTGATGAACGGTACCGTTAATATCGCGGAGTGTTGTCATTCTGAGGGTAATATCCTTGACCGTACCGGACTTATCTCCGACGGTAACAACATCACCGACACGATACTGGTTCTCAAGTATTATAAAAACACCGGCTATTAAATCTCTAATCACATATTGAGCTCCAAAGCCAAAAGCTAAACCTAGTACGCCGGCAGCAGCAATGATTGGTCCAACCTCTATACCCATCTCGGATAAAATCAAAGTAGTGGCCAAGATCCAGATGATTATTCTGAGTGCACTTCGAAAAATTCTTATTAAAGTATCTTCTCTCTTTTTTTCTGCTGTTTCGGAGCTTTGTTTTTCTCTACGAATGGCACCCCTGACAATACGTTCGATAAAAACTCTACCAATAATATTTGATAGCCAACCGCCAACGGCAATAAAGATTATTCTCAAGCCATGCGTTGCCAGCCAGGGTAGGGCAATATCCCAAAAATCTGCAAAAGAGGTATTCATTAACAAGAAACTTAACATAGGCTAAACTTTTTTATAAATGAACCAAAAAACTGGACAGTTTGCTGCTTTGTTGGCGTGGGTAACATCTCTCGCTGGATTGCTTGGAAGTTTATTCTTTAGCATATTTATGCATCTGCCGCCCTGTGACCTTTGTTGGTATCAACGAATATTTATGTATCCATTGGTGGTAGTGATAGCAGTTGGTTTTTTGCTAAAGGACAAAAGAATGGCCTTGTATGCTTTGCCTTTGAGTATTATTGGTGGACTGATTGCCATTTATCACAATCTGCTCTATTACGATATAATTCCAGAAAAATTAGCACCCTGTAGCCAGGGAGTATCTTGCACAGATGAGCTCTTAAGGGTCTTTGGCTTCGTTGACATCCCTTTGATGTCATTGTTAGGATTTAGCGTAATTACTGTCGCTTTATTTATTTATCATAAAAGCCAAAAGGCTAGCTAGGAGTCCAATGACCGGTCAATTAAAATTTCTCATTATCACAGGTGTTATCACGATTGCGATTATAGTGGGCGCTGCTTTTTGGTTTGGTTCTACTCAACCGGCAGGTACAAATGGTGAACCGGTTGATACTGCAGTATTGGTAACTGAGGATGCTTACACGAGTGGCAATCCTGATGCCAAAGTTACTTTAGTAGAATTTGCTGATTTTCAGTGCCCCGCTTGTGGTGCGGCTGCTGGCAATGTATCAGAAGTAATAGAAAAATTTGGTGATGATCTTCATTATGTCTTTAGACACTATCCGTTGTCTTTTCATAAAAATTCAGAGCTCGCGGCTTTAGCTGCAGAAGCAGCAGGTGCTCAGGATAAATTCAAGGAGATGCATGACTTAATTTTTGCGGGCCAAAAAGATTGGGGCGAGGCGGATAATGCCCTGGAAATATTTCAGGGGTATGCAGATAAGCTAGAGCTAGATCGAGAGAAATTTGATAAATCAATCGACGAAGAAGAATTTATCGACAAGATCAAGCAGGGGACAGCGGATGGTAATAGTGCGGGTGTAAGCGGAACGCCAACTTTTTATATCAATGGGGTTAAGCATGAGGGTGGTTTTGACGCAGAATCGCTCAGTGCTGCCATTCAGGAGGAGTTGGATAAGTAGTAGAAATAGCTGGTTGAGCGTGTCAACTTACTCAATTTGCTAATATAAAGACATAATTTCCTAACTTGAACAAATGGCTCAAACTTCCGCCGCACAAAAAACCAAAACGACCAAGAGCACCGCTCGTGATGTGTTCTTTTATTTACTTATGATAGTTGCCTTATATATATCAGTAACAAGTTTCCTAACTTTAATATTCCAGTATATAAATCGGTTGCTTCCTGAGACTTTGCCGTTTGCTTCTGATACTGGTCCCGGACTGATAATTGCAGCGACGTCCGCACTGGTCATTGCCTGGCCTGTCTTTATGATCATGTCCTGGCTGATCGGGCGAGATCTTAAAAACAATCCCTCCAAACAAAATTTGGGCGTAAAAAGATGGTTGTCTTATGTAACTCTGTTTATCTCCTCAATCGTTATTATTATTACCTTGATTGTTTTGGTAAACAATTTCTTGAGCGGAGAGTTGAGTCTGCGTGTGGGCCTTAAGATTCTAGGAACCCTAGTGGTTGCTGCAAGTGTACTTGGTTATTACATTTGGGACTTAAGAAGAACAAATATTAAAAGTTTAGTGCCAAAAATCGTAGTCTGGACTTCAACAGGTTTAATATTAGCCGGCATAATTGGTGGATTCTTTATTATTGGCTCACCAATGGAGCAACGAGCTCAACGATTTGATTCCTTGAGAGTCTCCCATATTCAACAGATTCAAGCCGAAATCTTTAATTATTACGGTCAAAAGGATGCATTACCGCAAACTCTGGATGAGTTAGCGGAGGGAAATCCTTTTACCTTTATCCAAAATGATCCAACCACTGATTTACCGTATGAATATCGTGTAATTGATGATGTAACGTTTGAGCTTTGCGCCGTCTTTGAATCTGACAATACTGACTTAACTCTTGAGGAACAGCGCAATCAGTTTAATGAATTTGGTCCTTTTAGTGATCCCGAGGCCTATCTGCACACAGAAGGTCGAGATTGTTTTGAGCAAACTATCGATCCTGACCTAATAGATCAAACAATTCCTGCGCAAGTAAGATAAAAATACAACTCATAAAAAAATGGGGGTTTCTCAAGAGAGAACCCCTATTTTAGTTGACTTATTGCCCTGATTTCTTAATATAGAACGAAATTAGTCCAGTATTCACATTATTTAATGAAAATAAACAAATTAACTGATTATTCTATCGTTTTGTTAAGCCATTTTGTGGATAACAAAGCAGACTCACCGTCAAGGCTCTTAAGTGCAAATGATTTGGCTAAAACTACAGAAATACCCTATCCAACGGTTGTAAAACTGCTAAAAAATTTAGCAAAAAAACGTCTGCTAGTTTCAAAGCGAGGAACTAGTGGTGGTTATTATTTAGCAAAGCCAGCCAAGCAAATATCAGTTTCAGATGTAATTGCGGCTAGCGAAGGTCCCATCGCTCTTACTGATTGTATAGTCGCTCCGAGTATGTGCCAGGTCTCTCATTTATGTCCGACCCAAAGCAATTGGAACAAGATTAATCAGGTAATTGAGAAAGCCCTATCTGGCTTGAGTCTCACAGAGATCAGTCCTAAGAGGATCCATCGGTCATGAGCATAAAAAACGCAGCCCTTAAAAAACTTGCGAGTAGCAAGTATCAATATGGTTTTAGTACAAAGCTTGCGACGGACAAGTTAGCATGCGGTTTGTCAGAGGAGGTAATAAAAAAAATTTCGCAGAAAAAAGGAGAGCCCGCTTTTATGACTGAGTGGCGGCTTAAAGCTTACAAACATTGGCTAACCATGACGGAGCCCCACTGGGCAGACTTAAAATATCCAAAAATTAATTTTAACAGTATTAGCTATTACGCGGCTCCTAAGAAAAAACCAAAACTAGAGAGTCTTGACCAAGTTGATCCAGAGCTGCGCTCGATGTTTGATAAATTAGGCATTCCTTTGTGGGAGCAAAAGAGACTAAGTGGAGTGGCTGTAGATGCTGTCGTGGATAGTGCCTCTGTGGCAACAACTTTTCAAGATACATTGGCCAAACATGGAGTAATATTTTGTTCGTTTTCAGAGGCTGTCAAAAAATATCCCGATCTAATAAAAAAATATTTAGGTACGGTGGTTCCTCCAACAGATAATTTTTACGCTGCCCTAAACTCAGCGGTCTTTAGTGACGGATCTTTTTGCTATATCCCAAAAGGAGTGCGTTGTCCGTTAGAGCTCTCGACATATTTTAGAATAAATTCTGCAGGAACAGGTCAGTTTGAGCGCACACTCATAATCGCAGAGGACGACAGTTATGTCAGTTATTTAGAGGGGTGTACGGCACCCCGCCGCGCTGAAAACCAGCTACATGCGGCCGTAGTAGAAATAGTTGCCCTAAAAAATGCCGAAGTTAAATACGCCACGGTACAAAATTGGTACCCCGGTGACAAACAAGGGCGCGGCGGTGTCTACAACTTTGTAACCAAAAGAGGTAAAGCGCTGGGAGATAACTCAAAAATTTCATGGACCCAGGTTGAGACCGGTTCAGCTATAACTTGGAAGTATCCGAGTGTTGTTTTAGCCGGTGATAATTCCGTGGGGGAGTTTTACTCCGTTGCTTTGACTACAAACCGACAGCAGGCGGATACCGGTACAAAAATGATCCATCTGGGTAAAAACACGCGCTCGACTATCGTCTCAAAAGGTATTTCTGCGGGCCAGGCTAGCAACACATACCGAGGACGAGTTGATGTGACAAAGTTTGCGGACGGTGCTCGCAATAATACTAAGTGCGACTCGTTGTTACTTGGAGCTGACTGTAAAGCTAAGACTTATCCCTATATTCAAGTAAATAATGACTCAGCTCAGGTAGAACACGAGGCGAGTGCTACCCGCATTAAAGATGAGCAATTATATTACTGTCAGCAGCGGGGACTCGACGCGGAGGCAGCGACGTCGTTAATAGTTAATGGCTTTTGCAAAGATGTCATGAAAAGACTGCCCTTGGAGTTTGCGGCTGAGGCACAAAATTTACTTAATCTAAGTTTAGAGGGAGCTACAGGCTAATGTTAAAAATTCATAATTTAAAAACCGAGATCGGTTCAAAAAAAATATTAAAGGGCTTTAATCTAGAGATAAATCCCGGAGAAGTTCACGCTATCATGGGACCTAATGGTTCGGGTAAAAGCACTCTAGCTCACACACTGGCTGGGCGTGATGATATAAATATTTCTGAGGGTAAGATTAGTTTTGCTGGCCAGGATTTAGCTGGCATGTCTCCCGATCAACGCTCATTGGCTGGGATCTTTGTAGCTTTTCAATATCCCGTGGAGTTGCCTGGAGTTAACAATGCCTATTTTCTAAAACAGGCCGTTAATGCCCAAAGACAAGCTCGCGGCAAAAAACCCTTAGATGCCATAGAGTTTTTAGAATTAGCTAAAGAAAAACTAAAGACAGTCGGTCTTTCTGATAAATTTATGGACCGTAATTTAAATGAGGGATTTTCTGGTGGCGAGAAAAAGAGCAATGAGATCTTACAGTTATCTCTATTGGAGCCAAAGCTAGCCGTCTTGGATGAAACCGACTCTGGCCTTGATATCGATGCGCTGCAGAAAGTCGCCAAGACTGTAAACGCTCTTCGCAATAAAGATCGTGCTTTCTTAATTATCACGCATTATCCAAAACTCTTAGAGTTAATAAAACCCGATTTTGTTCATGTATTAAAAGACGGACGAATCGCAGAATCAGGAGACCTAGAGCTTGCTTATAAATTAGAAAAAACCGGTTATCTAAAATAAATGAACAAGCTAATAACTAAAATTAATAAGGCGAGTGAGACTACAGCTGGCGATTGGCTGTCAAATATTAGAAAAGAGGGCTTAGCAAAACTGTTAGTCCACGGTTTGCCTACAAAAAAAGATGAGGCCTGGAAACAATCGCGCCTCCGGGTAATAGAAGATATAAAACAAAATGCGGTATTAGCGGTCAAGGATGACGTCGATCTAGCTACGGTCAGTCAGGTTTTAGCAAAGAATAACCTGTTTAAGACTGATGACTTGAGACTTGTTTTTTATAACGGTGTTTTGGTGTCTGATTTTAGTAAGTTGCAGGCTTCTGATCAAATGGTCAATGGTCTGGCGGCCGATGGTTTGGTCTTAGACTCTTTGTCCTCGGTTTGTTACAAGCAGCCGGACCTGGTCGAGAATAAACTTGGCGGATTAATTGAAAAAACACATGGCCTAGGTTGGTTTAATGCTGCACTTGCCAAAAGAGGTGCGGTAGTTGTTGTTCCTGATAATTTTAAATTAGAGACGAGATTAGAACTAATCTTTATTACGGATGGACAAGAGGAGGGTCAGTTATTACACGCCCCACACAATCTGATAATCCTCAAAGACAATAGTAAATTAAATTTGACCGAACATTTCTTAGGCGCAGATGGAGATAGGTATTTTAATAATGTAGTTACAGAAATCTATTTAGGAAAAAGGGCAGAACTTGAACACCAAAAGTTTCAAGCAGAAGGGGATCAGGCTGTTCATTTTGGTTCAACCTTTGTAAAACAAGATGCCGCTAGCATTTATAATTCTTGGGCGATGTATAGTGGTGGAGATTATGCCCGCAATGAGATTAAAGTTGATAATGCGGCAAGCGGTACGTCAACAAAATTAAATGGCTTGTTCTTAGCAAAAAATCAGCAAGAACAAGATAACGTGACCCAGATTACCCATCGAGCTGATAAGGGAAAAAGCACTCAGGATTATCGGGGGTTAATTTCTGATGAGGCCCAGGGTATTTTTAATGGCGTTATTGAAGTGCAGAAAAACGCCAACCAAAATAAAACAGCGCAGCTAAATAAAAATTTATTACTCTCAAAAACTGCCAAAGTTAATTCACGACCCCAGCTAGTGCTGGAGAATGATGATGTGGATTCTACGCATGGTTCTGCGACTGGGCAACTTGATGCGGAGGCACTTTACTACTTACAAACAAGAGGGTTAGCGAAAAAAGAGGCTAAGCAGGTTTTACTAAAAGCCTTTGTGGGCGAGTTGTTTGACAGTTTGGATCGCGGGTCTATAAAGTCATACATCTCTAAAAAAGCCGAGGAGTGGTTAAGATGAGTCTAGATGTAAACAAAATAAGAGCTGACTTTCCAATTTTGCAGCGTAAAGTGTACGGAAAACCTTTAGTTTATCTTGATAATGCCGCCACAACGCAAAAGCCGCAGGCTGTATTGGATACCCTAAATAAATATTATACGTCTTATAACTCCAATATTCATCGGGGAGTTCATGCTTTAAGCCAGGAGGCGACTGAGAATTTTAACTACGCCCGAGCCAAGGTAATGCATTTTATTAATGCGGTTCATTCTAAAGAGATCATTTTTGTAAGGGGAGCAACTGAGGGGATCAATTTAGTTGCGCAAACTTTTGGCCGACAAAATATTAATGAGGGAGATGAGATTATTATTTCCGAGATGGAGCACCATTCTAATATTGTGCCTTGGAAAATGTTGGCGGACGAGAGAGGAGCAAAGCTCAAAGTAATTCCAGTCACAGATGAGGGTGAGCTTAATTTAGCTAAATATAAAAAACTTTTTTCAGAGAGAACTAAAATAGTCGCGGTCTCGCATGTCTCTAATGTCTTAGGGACAGTGAATCCAGTTGAAGAAATAGTGGAGATAGCGCATGAACATGGCGTGCCGGTTTTGCTAGATGGCGCTCAAGCTGCTCCGCACATCAAAGTCGACGTCCAAAAAATCGACTGCGATTTTTATGTTTTTTCAGGTCACAAAGTGTATGGACCAACCGGTATCGGTGTTTTGTACGGAAAAATGGACTTGTTAGATAAAATGCCACCTTATCAGGGTGGTGGAGACATGATCTGCACGGTGACCTTTAAAAAAATTAAGTACCGGCCACTGCCATCTAAGTTTGAGGCAGGCACGCCCAACATCGCAGGCTCCATAGCGCTCAAGGCTGCCCTAGATTATGTAGACAAGGTTGGCATTGAAAACATACAAAAACATGAGGAGGCCTTACTGAAGTACGCGACCACAGAAATTTTAAAAATCCCGGGTGTTAAAATTCTTGGCACGGCTAAAAATAAAGTAGGGGTCTTAGCTTTTACCGTTAAAGGTGTTCATCCGCATGATATCGGTACGATCTTAGACCAAGAGGGTATTGCGATCAGGACCGGATATCATTGTGCACAGCCACTGGGAGATCGCTTTAATGTTCCGGCTACTGCTAGAGCCTCGTTTGCCATGTACAACACGCTTGATGAAGTCAAACATTTTATAGTCGCCACTAAAAAAGCCGTGGAGCTATTGTCATGAGTCCTGATATAAAACAGCTGTATCAAGAGGTGATCATTGATCACTCCAAAAATCCGCGTAACGCGGGCCGACTGCGAGAGATAAGTCATGAGGCGCATGGAGACAATCCGGTCTGCGGTGACAAAATAGATGTCTTTGTACAGCTCAAAGACGATCGTATCGTTGATGTTACTTTTGAGGGGGCTGGCTGTGCGATAACTACGGCCTCAGCCTCCATTATGACGGAGGAGATTAAAGGTAAGTCTCTCAAAGACGTTCAAAAACTGATTAAGAAATACTATATGCTTTTAGGTGTTGGTCTTTCGGAAGAGTCTGATAATTTAGGTGATTTATCTGAGCATCTAAAAGTATTTGAGAGTGTTAAAGATTTTCCCGGCCGAGTTAAGTGTGCCAGTCTAGCTTGGCACACTTTAGAAGATGCTCTTGGACTAAAGAGTGCCGCTAAGGAGTTGGAATAATGCCAAAAAATCCCGAGATTACTTTAAAGAAAGGCATTAAAGCTCTGGAAATTCCGGTTGGGAGTTTAATGACTTTGAAAAAGGGAACCAAACTTCGCATTACTCAAGCTTTAGGTGGCGCCTTTACTGTATTTACTAAGACCGGGCATTTGGCTCGCGTGGATGGTAAATATGCCAAAGAGCTAGGGCAAAAGCCGATTGAAGTGGGTTCCAAAAAAACTAAAAAAACTAAACTCTCTGCCAAGCAAGTTGAAGAGTTAATTCTAAAGCAGCTCAAAACTTGTTATGACCCAGAGATTCCGGTAAATATTGTGGACCTAGGATTGGTCTACAAATACAAGGTAGATAAAATCGCTCCCGGTGAGTACCAAGCCAATGTGCAAATGACCTTAACAATGCCCGGTTGCGGAATGGGCGATGTGTTAACTAAAGAGGTCGAGCTAAAAGCCCTGACGGTACCAGGCGTAAATAAGGCCAAAGTTGTCTTGGTCATGGAACCCGCTTGGGATCAATCACGATTATCTAAAGCCGCTAAGTTAGAACTCGGTCTCTAATCAAGGCCTTATTAACTCCAAGGCCTTACTAACTTTGCGCGAAACTTTTTCTTTACAAATTCGTATTCTAAGTTGATGATAGACAACATGGAAACCAAGAATCTAACAATCATGTTTACGGACATGAAAGGCTTTACCCAGAAGACCTCAGTGGGATCGCGAAAACAAGTCGAGCATTTACTGGATCTACACGACAATATGATCCGTCCCATCTTTAAGCAGTTTGGTGGATCAGTGGTCAAGACTATCGGTGATGCTTTTTTAGTTACTTTTGAAAGTCCAACTGATGCGGTTTTGTCCGGTATGAAAATTCAAGAAGCGGTTCAAAATCATAATGCGACCTCGGCCCCGGATGATCAGTTTGAGATGCGGATTGCGATTAACTCTGGCGAGGTTCATTTAAAAAATAACGATGTTTTTGGCGAGCCTGTAAATGTTGCTGCCCGGATTGAGTCGATTGCCGAGCCCAACGAGGTTTATTTTACTGAATCGGTCTACCTAACCATGAATCGCAATGAGATACCTTCGTCTGAGGTAGGCCAGCGTCATCTCAAAGGCATTCCAGAACAAGTTAAGGTTTATAAAGTTTTGCAAGAGCGAACAAATCTGTTGCGTACTCAAATGAAGCGAAAAACTATGGCAGCAGCTAGTGGCAATCTGCCCAAGGATAAGGTAAATACTAAGCCGCCAGCAGCTAATGAATTGACTACGGCCAACGAAAAATCCTGGTTGAGTAAAAATAGCAAGGTAGTTGTGGCCGTGCTGATTACGGTTTTGGTCACAGCGGTGCTTGTAGCTGGCTGGATATTGGTCAGGGCAAAACGAGTTACAACTAAGCCTAATCAGCCTCGACAGCAACAAAATCTTAAAGAATTAGTGCCTAAAATTGAGAACCGTGTGCAGGAGCGTGGACAAATACTAAATTCAGATAAAGCTGTAGATAAGCCTAATTAGCCCTCTATCGACTGTTTAAGCGAGTTAACGGTTGACTAGGTCAAATATCCATGGTATCAAGTAGTGCTCAGTTATGGGTTATTTTTTGCTCTTTTAATTTTTTTTCGATAATCAAGATTTAAGAAAGGATGGGAGCCCATGTGTCTGATTGGTAACCTATATGCAGGAATTTCTATAGTCAGGATCACCGAGTGCGTCTCTAACTACATAGTTTGTTCTGTTAACGATGAAGACAAAGTCTACTACTATCCTTTGGGCGATCCTAAGGTCCGTCATGATTGGTTGTACGAGCGGGGAGCTCTCGGATTGCGACCGGCAGAGGATAAAAAGGAGCTTGGACCTCCTTTACTCAATCACCAAATCGAATGGCGGCAAGAGGATGGCGATACCGAACGCTATCAATGGCGAATAAATGAATCTGGAAAGCGAGAATTTGCCTATGTGCCGGTCGCACTGATCGGAATCAGAGAGGGGATGGCCATAGCGTTCTCCGATCTGATGCATAACGATCGCTTTGTACGAGAAGTCAAAGTGCGAGCCTCCAAGTTAGGCTGTGAAGTCTTCAAAATTCCTGATGAGTCGATCAGGTACGAGCGAACAAAATTGGGTCGTACAACCAATGGCGATGCGCTAACCATCGCCGAGATGCTACGGAACAACATCAGTCGCTATCGTGAGGATCGGCTGATCAACATGGCTCTCGCCTAAAACTTCCCAACAAAAGCTACCGCCTAAAAACGGTAGCTCTTTTTTATTCTCGATACTTGACAATATATCAAAAATAGCGTAAAACAATTAGTTCGTTAAATTACGAATACCAAAAAGGAGGGCCAAAAATGGCTAAGCACAGTAAACGTCGTGGCGACATAGCAGTTCTCGGTGGTAAGCATTCGTCGCACTTGAGTTCGCTTAGGTGCACGGCCAGGTTGATTTCTAAGCTTGAAGAGGTTAAGAAGTTGATCCCGGGTGCCATCAAAGCTAAGGCCTCTCGTATCCCACCCCTCCAAATCAATTTGGTTGCGGGTGGACTCGAGGTGGTCTTTCGGGAGCAGCGAGCCCAGCAGGTCCTCCATGTCTACACTGACCATCAGGTTATGGTTCAACAGTATATTGAGGATCACTGGAATCGCAAAAACAAAAAGTCGAGGCAAGTATAATGCTTGTCTCGGCCATTTTTTACTGTCAAACTGTAAAACATGACAAATGACAACGGTGTTTGGAGTACACTTTCCTCAGAAAAAAAACATACAAACCCCTGGTTTTCGGTTCGGCACGATAAAGTAAAGAAACCAAATGGTGAGTCCGGCGACTATTATGTAGTAGACACAAAAAGTGCTGCCGTTTTTATTGTGGCGATAAACGATAAAAACCAAATCTTACTTATTAATCAATATCGTTATGCAACTCAGCAGTTTAGTTGGGAGATACCGGGAGGTTCTGCCGAAGATGATGAACTACTTACGGCGGCTCAGCGCGAGCTAAAAGAGGAGGCGGGCCTAAAAGCAAAAAAATGGCAACAGGTAGGCCAGGCAGAATCCATGAACGGTATAGCTAGTGAGATCATGCATATTTTTTCTGCAAAAGATTTGGTGGAGGCTGGTATGGACGCAAAAGAGGCTGAGGGTATCGGTAAAAATATGTTTGTCGCAGCAGATGATCTCATTTCGATGATAGAGAAAGGGGAGATCACCGATAGTCAGACTATTACCTCTATTACTCAAGTCTTTTTAGCAAGTGGTCGGATGGGCTTTAAAAAGTTTAAGTAATCACTTAAACTCAATATATGGATAATCAGGCTAAAAAAACTTTAACGGAAAAAATTGTCACTGCTATTGTGTTGGTGCTTTTTATCGTCTCTATCTTATGGTTAAGCTGGCTAGTTTTTTTTGATGGCGGTGCCAAGCGAGACTTTGGCCCAAATAGTACAAGTGATACAATTGATCAAGTAAATCAAGATAACGATTTAAATAAAATGGCAGAGCGAGAAATAAAAGAGACGGATGGGGTCAAGCATAGTGTTCCTTTAGAGGAGATTATTGGTGGTGGTCCTCCTAAAGATGGCATCCCCTCAATTGATAATCCTAAGTTTGTTTCCGTTTCTGAGGCTGATTATTTAAGTGATAATGATCCTGGCATGGTTGTAGACATAGACGGAGTGCAAAGATTTTATCCCTATCAAATATTGGTTTGGCACGAGGTCGTCAATGACACGATCAATGGTAGGCGAGTATTAGTTACTTATTGTCCACTTTGTTTTTCTGGTATTGTCTATGATCCGACAGTTGATGGAGAACAAGTCGAGTTCGGAACATCCGGAAAATTATGGGAGTCCAATTTAGTTATGTACGATCGCAAAACAGATTCTTATTGGTCGCAAATTTTGGGGGAGGCAATTGTTGGCGAAAAAACCGGGACTAAGCTAAAAGTCTTACCTTCTGACTTGGCTAAATTTGGTGATTGGAAAAAACAGTATCCAGCCGGACAGGTATTATCGAGGGAGACCGGAGCCACCCGGACATAC
Organism: uncultured Candidatus Saccharibacteria bacterium; assembly: GCA_964435075.1. GTDB lineage: Bacteria > Patescibacteriota > JAUYIX01 > JAUYIX01 > JAUYIX01 > CAYSXT01. The sequence continues at coordinate 2,106 of CAYSXT010000011.1, read as the reverse complement.
GGCACCGATCCTTACGGTGATTACTACTCCAACAATGATATATTTTTTCCAGTTTCTAAAACGGATGAGCGACTAGATCCTAAGGAGTTTATTTTTGGCATAGTTACGGATACAGAAGAAAAGGCCTATCCAATTGCGCAACTTAAGAAGGCCGGCGAGGTTGAAGATACGGTTGCCGGCCGCACTTTTGTCTTTAAATTCGAGAGCGATATTGATGCCGTAAGAGTCTTTGAGAAAAAAGCAGACGGCAAGCTTGAGCGCTTTAATCCAATTAATGGTTATTGGTTCTCTTGGATAGCGGCGTATCCAGAGAGCAAGCTGTATGAGTCAGCAAACTAATCTAAAAAAAATATATGGCTACAAAAGTGCCAAACGGCCCAGAAAAAGCAAAAGTACCACCACCAGATCAAGCTAAAGGTTCTGAGACGGTTAAAATTAAGAGACCCGGCAAGGAGGCAGGTGAATCAACCCTCAAATTAACGCCAGAGATGATGAAAGTTCTACGCCGAGAAAAGCCGAAAAGCGGTGAAGACATTAAAAAGCTGATTGAAGCCATGATTGACAAAGGTCAAGTAGAAACCGGTTTAAAAAAGGGTGAGACGCTTGATCCCAAAGAGCTTGGTGATGTTACTAAAAAATTTATTATTGAGGATGCTTTTGATGTAAATGATGGCAAGCCCGTTGATGTTATGCCAAGGGTAGAACCAGATGCAGCTGCCAAGGCTGGCACTAAACCTGTCTCGTATCCGGATGAATGGTCTGCAGAGACTATTAATAAAGCAATTAAGCAAGCTGAGGATATAAGAGCGATTGTTAAAGAGGTTAGCTACGAGGAGTTTAAAAAGCTGGTCTCCGGAGGCCAGTACTTAGCGACCGATGAAGTAAGAGAGCTTAGTCCAGAAACTCAACTTAAGATGAGCAAAAACATGCATGACGGAATCGTTCCAGTAATCAGTGATCTTAAATCAAACCCAGAAAAAGTCCTGGTTTTAGAGGTGTATGCTGGCAGGCCTCACTTTATAACAAAAGATATCCGCCCAACTCTCGAGCAATTAGCAGTGCAAGGCGGTAAATTTAGGGAGATTTACGAAGCTGGGCAAAAAACAATGGAGGCAAGAGGCCGTGGACGACTACAACTGTTTGCGGAAGTCGGAAACAGCCTGTCAGCAGAAGAAAAAAAGAGACTGCCGATTGCCTTATCGGTGCTTAGTGAGAGAGACCGGGAAGTCCTAGATGACATCCAATCAGAAGTTGGGAAAATACGAGAAAAGTTCACCATGGATGATCCAGAATTAGCCATAATTAAAGATGGATTAAAGAAGTCTTTTAAAGGTTGGCTACAAAATATTGAGCAAAAATTTGGCGATCCTGAGCTAAAAAAAGTAGCTGAGAAGTTTAAGAACCAGTATATAGATAATGTGTTCAGCCTAGCCTATAGTGACGAGCTACCTAAGGGGGCAAACTAACCTGTGAAAAACCCGGGGATTTGGTGATTCTAGGGCCTGTGGTATACTCCGGCTCGCTATTTATTAATTAATCACTTTGGGAGGTGAAAAACATGGCCGACCTTTTAGTAGTAGGAAGTAAGCTCAAAGCTTACATCAAAGAAAAAGAAGCTAAGTCCTCAGGAGACCTAGCAATGAAAGTTGACGAGATGGTAAAGATGATGCTCGATCGAGCAGTAGACCGCGCAAAAGCTAACAAGCGCACCACCGTCAAGCCTCAAGACGTATAAAGTTTTGAAAATTCCAGGCCCGACCCGCAAATACTAAAAATTTGCTCAGGGCCAAAAAACCACTCGTGAAATCCGGGTGGTTTTTGTTTTTAGATAAGCAGGATCTTATACTTGGTGCCTAAGACCTGCCATGTGGATAAAATTAAGTAAGCATCTACTCTATCTTTTTAAAGGTGCTATAATTCATACATTAATTATTAATTTATAAAACAATACAATGGCAAAGGCAAAAAAAGCATCAATAGGGCCGAGAGGTACACTAACGGCAGGTGATAGACGTCAAGTGAGGCAAGCGCGTGGAACGACGGCAAGATTAAAGACTGAGGTGAATATGCTGGAAAAAAATGTAAAAGCATTAAAAAAAGCAGTTC
>CAYSXT010000010.1:9555-19486 GCA_964435075.1 uncultured Candidatus Saccharibacteria bacterium | reverse complement strand
GTGCGAAAGTTTTATATATTTATGAATAACCTGAACTATTTTCGGCGCTTTTTCCAAGGCCTCATCCGAAAGTGCTAATCGCTCGGCCGAATTTTCCTCAGCTTTGTTTTCGGTGTCCTCTTTAGCTTTTTTGGTTAGATCCAATATTGCTTCGTACAAACTGACATTATTTTTTTTAGCGTAATAATTTAAAGTCACTAAATCCAGGGCTGGAAGATTTAACAAAGGACTTCTAAGTAATCTAAAGAGGGCCTGTGAATCCCTGACATCCCTAAGAACTCTGAGCCAGGCCATCAAGTCCATAATTTCTGGTTGGTTAAAGAGCCCTTTGGGCGTGACAAAGTAGTGCGGTATCTCTTTAGTTACCAAAGCAGAGATAAATGGCTCAGCGGCTGCATTAGAGCGCACTAGGATCGCAAAGTCCGACCAGCTGCGACCGGCCTCCCTGCGGGCCAAGATCCCCTGGACAACATGCGCCACCTCTTGTTCCTTAGTTGCCGCCTGATAGTGCAAGGGAGTAATACCAGAACCCCGCACTGCTAATAATTTCTTATCAATGCCTAACTGCTCCTCTAGGCGATCAGGATTATTGTGACAAATCCCAGTGTGGGCCGTGTCCAATATCTCTTGAGTAGACCTAAAATTATCTTTAAGCGTAACTTTTTCGGCCTTTGGATAGTCCTCCTTAAAGAGCATTACATTTGCAACCGAGGCTCCACGCCAACGATAAATGGCTTGGTCGTCATCCGCTACTACTGTTAGTTCTGAATCTTGATCCGTTAGTAGCTTGATTAACTGATATTGAGCAAAGTTTGTATCTTGAAACTCATCCACCAAAATTGCCTTAAACTGTTTTTTATATTTAGCCAGAACATTTGGTCTCGATTTAAATAGTTTAAGCAATAGTGCTATCAAATCTGCAACATCTATTGAGGATGACTCACGGAGTAACTTTTCGTAGGTGGCAAAGGCGCTAGCAAGCTCTTGTTGTCTTTTGTCTTCTTCTACTAAGGCTGCATAATCCTTAGAATTTTTATCGGCTTTTTTTAGCTCTACTGATTTTTTGTCAGCCCACTTGGCATAGAGCTCGGGGGTCACACCCTCGTCTTTGGCTCGGTTAAAAAATGAGATTAAGGCCCCAATAAACTTTGTAGGATTACTCAGCGGCTTATAATAATCTAAATCAAATTCATTTAGAGATTTTTTAATAAGCATTTGCTGGGCTGCCGGAGTTAAGACTTGAAAATCAGTATCTAGGCCGATTGCTAACCCTTCGGTGCGTAAGATTCTCTCTCCCAACCCATGAAAAGTATGAACCCAAGGTGGTGTATAACCGTAAGGCATAAGTTTATCTAACCGAGTTTCTAGCTCTTCGGTGGCTTTATTGGTAAAAGTCACGGCCAAAATTTGATCACCCGTTAACTTACGATCCGTCATAAGGTAAGCCATCCTTTGGGTAATGACTGCTGTTTTACCCGTGCCGGCGCCCGCGATGATCAACAAAGGGCCACCTTTATGATTAATAGCTTTTTTTTGGGCAGGAGTTGGCGTTAGCTTATCTTTAAAATTAAGCCCCAAACTTAAGTTGGTAAGCCCTGACTTTTTAGATTTTATTACGCTCGCTTTAGATGTCATGTCGAACCAACCCTAGTTTAGTTTTTGCTGAACCGGAATATCGATATCATCTATGGACTCTTTTAGCTCAGCACGCCTCTGACTTGTAGCACTCGCCTGTGACTCCAATTGATTTACGTTATCCAGCTTGCCTGCTAAACGCTCAAACTTGCCGCTCACTCTATCAGATGCATTTTTGGCATTAGTGACATGACGCGATAAAACATTTAACTCTTCACCAAACTTACTGGTATCCTTTTGAACTGTTTTTAGTAGTCCCAAGATCTGTTGTGATAACTCCTCCATGCGCGCACCCTCAAGACCGATCATGATGACTTTTAGGAAATAATAAAAAGTATTGGGCGAGACAAGATATACTTTTTGTTCTGCCGCAAAATCCATGAGCTCTTCAGAGTTTTGCATTATCTCGTAGTAGATTGCCTCACTTGGCACATACATTACGGCAAAGTCCACCGTCCCCTCGTCCGGTAAGATATATTTTTTTCTAATCGCGTCGATGTGTTTCTTAACGTCTTTAGTAAAGGTGCGTCGGATCGTTGTCACTTCTTTTTCGGATAGATTTTCCTTGATAGCGCGACTAAGCACTCTAAAATTTTCCATTGGAAACTTACTGTCGATTGGAATTAGGCCCTGTTTGGTTTTTATAATCGCATCAACAACCTGTCCTTCTTTAAATTTAAACTGCATGGCGTACTGCTGTTGAGGCAAGACTTGTTCTAGAAGTCCTTTAAGAATTTCCTCACCAATGTTGCCACGTAATTTAGGTGACTGGAACACATCACGTAGATTACTTAGCTGTTGCGAGAACTCACTAACCGAGCCTAAACCCTTACTAATGTCAGTAAAAAGTTTTGCGGCCTGACCTAGACGCGTGTTAACGGTTTGATTAGCCTCATTGAGCCGGGCCTGAATAATCCGCTGACTATCCCCTAAAGAATTACGTAACTCGTCGCGGGTTTGGGCTAACTCTTTTTGCGTACCTTCTCTTTGCCTGGCTAACTCCTTTTGCAGACTCTCACGCTGATTTGCTAACTCCTGTTGATTTGTGCGCATCATCTCTAGCATCTGTTGCAAAGCCTGCTCGCTCTTTTGCGCCTCTAAATCGGGTGTTGGGGGCTTATTTTTTCCTTTTAGAAAAGCAAATACTAGGCTGCCTACGGCAACTAAGCCTAAAATTATTGTGACTATTAAGAGAGGTTCCATCCAAAAAGATTATCACATATTATAAAGAGGCACTGCTTGCAATATCCAAAAAAAATGGTAAGGTTTTGCGAGTCGCGATGTTTTTCGCGGCGGGGTAGCTCAGTTGGTAGAGCGTGGGACTCATAAGCCCAAGGTCCCGGGTTCAATCCCCGGCCCCGCTACCAAAGGATATTAAAATCGCAAAACTGGTTACGTCGCGGGGTGGAGAAGTAGAATCTCGCAAGGCTCATAACCTTGAGATCGCGGGTGCAAATCCCGCCCCCGCAACCAGGAAATATATTAAAAGAAACTAGCCGCCTCGTTTCCGAAGCAGCCATTTTTTGGTTTTACATTAGATTTTATCCGCTTTAGACACTTGTTCCTCCTTGTGAATACACAGACCAATAAATTTTGACTAAATAAGTACGAGCGTCAAAATCTTTACACACGGCAAAGAATATTTTATAGTCATTAATCCTAAGGAGGTGCTCTTGAAATCTAAACCCCACCAATCGGCGTTTTGGCGGTATATGCAGCAGGGTAGAAAAAACCAGCGTTTTCTCAGCCTGATCCAAAAAAGTTCTAACTTTTTTGCACAGAGACTGTTCCGGCTCACTCACCGAAAGCGAACCGTTCTTATCTACGGTCCGCGCATCGTTTTTGCCTTTGCCGGGCTTTTATCCCTTTTTTGGTGCTAGATCTTTAGTAGGCGGTTATTTGTTCTTGCTGCGCAAGATAACCGCCTTTTTTTATACATAAAGCCCGGCCCTTCCACAAAACCAATAAATAAGTTAAATTTTTCAGGTCCCAACAAAACGTGGGTCAGTAGCTTAGAGGCTTAAAGCACTGCCTTGTCAAGGCAGGGATCGCGGGTTCGAATCCCGTCTGACCCGCCATTTAAAATATCTTTGGCTTAATCTAGCTCAGCTAAGAATTTTTTAAGTTCTTCCTTAAACTCTGGACGCGCCATTGCAAAGTCGACCGTAGCTTTAACAAACTCTAATTTATTACCACCATCATAATACTTGCCCTCATACTCGTAAGCCATTAAACCTTCATTCTTGGCGAGCATATCTAATGCATCTGTGATCTGTATCTCGTCGCCTGCTCCGGGCTTTGTCTTTTCTAAGTAGTCGAATACTTTTGAGTCCAAAATATAGCGACCTGTTACCGCTAAGTTTGAGGGAGCTACCGCTGGGTCCGGCTTTTCGACTATTGATTTTACTTTGCTGGTTCTACCATTAATTTCTGCTGGATCAATCACACCATAGCTACTGACTGACTCTTTTGATGTTTGCCTAACCCCCACAATAGATTTTCCATGTTGCATATAAACTTCCAACATCTGTGCAATGGCAGGTTTTTCTGAACTAATAATGTCGTCTCCTAGAAATATAGCAAAAGGCTCATCCCCCACTACGCTCCGGGCCTGCAATATAGCGTGCCCCAACCCCAAGGCCTCTTTTTGCCGTACGTATACCACCTTAACCATTTCTGAGATAGCTCTTACTTGCTCGAGTTCATCAGTTTTGCCTTTATGCTTAAGTAAATGCTCAAGTTCGTAATTGTAATCAAAATGATCCTCCAGAGCGCGTTTGTTGCGACCGGTTATAAAAATAACCTCAGTAAATCCTGAGGCAACGGCTTCCTCTACTATATATTGAATAACCGGCTTATCTACGATCGGCATCATCTCTTTGGGCATCGCCTTTGTTGCCGGTAAAAAGCGGGTACCAAAACCTGCTACCGGAATAACTGCCTTTCTGACCTTTAAGCTTTTATTCATTGAAACTATCTAAAGCTATATCGGCCTTTATTACAAGCCGATATGTATTAATGTTTCACGCGGTGTTCACCGACAATATTAAATCTGAGAGTCCGAAGTGCCAGCCTTAGTAGGTAGTTTCTTAGAACTCAAACCTAGGTCATCCTCGTGAATAATTACCGGAGCCACTTTAATAATTTTGTCGGTCGTGTCTCGGTATATGATCGCCATAGTGGTATAGACAATGAGAACATCACCATTTTCTGCTGTCGCATAAAACTGTGGATTTGTCTGACGCAGCGCGTAGATATCATCAATACGGGCAATGGTTGGATCCTCTTCAGCCGGCAATTCCAACGAAGCGCCAATTTTTTTAATAATCGCAGCTGGTTCCTCCAACAACGCAACCTGAGCACTCGCCTTTCTTAGGGAATTATTGAGCGAGAACACATAGATCATACCCCCTGCCAAAAAAATAATAATTACTAACATGAGGGCTACGGTTGTGCCCTGCTTTGATTTTGGTTGTGGTTCTGATTGTGATTTTTGCATTGTCTTTTGTTAAGTAATTATTAATTTATTTGAACAATTTTTAAACTCGCGCTGACATTTGTCGACACGTAGCCACTGCCATTATTTTTTATAGTGTCAGCTTTTGTGCCACCCCCACCTTTGGGGCCCGTAAACTGAAGTCTGATTACATCGCCAGCATCGGCTCTAAAAATTAAATCTTGCACGGCCACACCTTGCTTATTATTAGCTGTATCTTTATTAATTTGTGCAGCTGATGCACTACCAGCAATCTCGCCTGCTGAACCATTACAGGTTCCCGTACACGTAAGTCTAAAATCAACTACGTTGGACGGTCCACTCATTTTACTTGTGAGCGCCATATATGAAAGCTGATAAACACCGTCGACCGCAATCGTAAATGTGCTGGTCGGACCCGATGATGGAGTTATTCCGGCATTAATTGCAACATTGTCAAAAGAGATGTTTTCAAAAGTGCCTCCAGTAGTTAGGGCTTGAGTACCTGTTTTATAGGCATAGATATAATCTAAGGCGGCCAAAGCAGATGCGTCACTGGCACATACCCACGAGGCTCCGTTCCATTTTAGTATTTCGCCGACAGCACAAGTGTTATCTAGCGTTACACTACCACCAGATATAACTAGACCTGTTCCGACATTAACTGATAAAACATCGGCCGCAAGACTAAGTCCGCCACCTGCATTTATGTCAAAAATAGGATCGTTGCTAGTACCACTATCTGATAAGCCATCCCCTGCAGTGGCCGAGATCACGACTTCCTGAAGAGCATCTTCTACGTCGGTGGCCGTAAACAATAAGCCAGAATCAGCTATGGGAATATCTCCGGCCGAAACTTCACCCGCAGCGGTTCCAAATTTTATATTTGCATCTCCGATAGTACCCACAGCGACACCACCACCTGCGACAGTGATAGTGCCATCAGCTGCCAAAACTTTAAGGGAATCAGCGGACAGAGTTAATCCATCTCCGGCATTTATGTCTAATACAACATCACTACCGGCATCACTATCTGATAAGCCATCGCCAGCTATTACATTATAAGTGGGTCCCGGGTCACCTTGTGGTCCTTGGGGTCCGGCGGGTCCGGTCGGTCCTTGGGGTCCGGTCGGGCCAGATGCTCCGTCTATTCCGTCAGCACCATCAGTGCCATTAGCTCCGTCTACACCATCAGTGCCATCTACTCCGCTTGCTCCTGCTATACCCTGCGATCCAGTTGCTCCCGTTGCACCAACTGCACCAGGCAATCCAGACACACCCCGATCTCCTTTATTGCCCTTAAGAGCCAGCTGACCCTCAGGCACAGCCAAGCTAGAGCCAAGTTTGTCTACGCGAGTATTTAACTCTACTAATTGCAAACCCTCATAACGAATACTCTCAGCTAGACGCTCTTGCTCGGACTTGAGGTCAGAAATATTAAATAGTGCCAAGAGAATCATGCTCAGCAAAAAAAGAATAATCAGCAAAAGAATAGCTCTCCATAACCAAGCATTTCGTTTTTTTTCAAAAACCTTTTCTGGTGGCTGACTTAAAGTTTTCGCCTTAGATTTTGAGCCAGACCTAGCAGTCTTGGCTCCTTTTTTGCGAGAAGTAGTGGCCATTTGGGGCCCAAAGTAAGTTAAAAAGTGGAAGTGTTAACCACCTATAGTATACCACAAAAAGCCCTCTTTGCGAGGCTAGTTATTTGTTAATAATTAAGATATTTAGATAACTTCGAACTGTACTTCGTCTACAATAACGCCATCCACAGAGAGAACCGCTGCATAATCATCAACTACCCCTGGAGATGTTTGGAAGAAGTAAACGCGTGTCTGCCCTGCCTCAGAATCGGTAGAAAACTCAGATAAAAGCGTATCGTCCTGGTACCACTCAACAGCTATTTCTGTTCCTTCTGGAAGGCCTGGATCAAGCGTTAAAATGACATAAAAACGATCATCGCTAGTACTAAACGTAGATGTTTCACCAACAGGATTGGCAACTTCATCAACGTCTTTAGCTGTTACAGCTGATTTATAGAACTCATCTAAGTCAGAGGATGCATTGCTTTTGTCCTTATCACTTGGGTTAGTGTCGTTTAAAACATCATTGCTACCTATGTCGTTACTACCTAAATCATTACTACCTATGTCATTAGTATCTAAGAAAGAGTCACCGAATTCTGCAGTATTATTGACCTCCTCTTCTACTGGCTCAGTCTCTTGGCTGCCAAAATTAATCAAGCCTAAGAACCAAAAAACTATTACGGCGATAATGGTAAATAAAATACCCACTAAAAATCCGCCCCAAAAGGTTTTTTTGCTTGATCCGCTGTTCATGACTTCTACTTCGGGCATACGCCTAGAATATCACAAGCACTCCCCATTTGTGCAACCATATTTACCCACAGCTTATTTTGCTGACAATTTCCACTCGCAAGGCTTTTCTAGCTCCTCCACTCCATCCTTGTCCAGCTTACAGTTGAAATTATATGAGAACTTTGAGACCCCTGCATTACCTGAGGTCGTAACCGTTAAACCTTTGCCCAAATTTGTAAATTCTAACTCTGTATTTTCAGCTGTAGCGACCAGTAGCGGACTTTGATTTTCTTGATCATGGCCATTCCAAGGATTTGCAGCATGAGATCTGCGATAATTATAAGTATGAACCGCAAGGCCCTCTGTAGATTTAAAGACTACCACTAGAGATTCACCCTCAAGTGCCATATCAACCAATTGACCCTCTATTCCTGCATCCTCAGGGCCAAAGTTTGTGTTCCAACTACTATCAGGATTTAGAGTAGAAAATTGGTAGACTCCCACCCAATCCTTGCCATCTGACAGTTTACCGCTAGCAGCAATGTTGGACCCACTTGCACTAGCTTGAACATTAGTAATTTCTATTTTTCTATCACCCAGATCATGAGCCACATGTTTATCGTTAGTGCAGTCATAAGTTACTAAATAGTCACCGGTATAAAAAACTGCTTTATTGGAAAAGATAAAAGGTTTGATAAGAGTGCCTGCTAAATCAATAGTACTGACCTCTTTTTGGCCGTGTGCCTTACGTTTTACCTGGACTTGCTTTTCAATATCAAAATTAAACTGACACTCGGCGTTTTTATCGGGCTGCGTTTGGCCAGCGCCCTCACGCCTATCCAGAATAAATTGCTGAAAGTCCGACCAGCGGCCTTCAACTGTTAGATAAACAAAGAAACTGCCTGCAATAGCGACCATTAATAGACAAGTTAATAAGACTTTGTGACCGATTTTCATGGTTCCAAAGCCTACTTTAAATGCTAATCGGTGTACAGTTTAGGGAGCGCAGGTTGCAGAATTACCAGCAATCATTTTAGATACCTCCGCCTCGAGAGTTGGGCTTAGATCTGTTCCGTCACCTGCTAAGCGTGCTAGATATATATCATCAGCAAATACACATAAAAAGAACCTTCGCTGCTCCTCTCCAATAACATCAGGTCTTGTCATTATTAGCGGTTCGCCGTTAAGGGCTGCCATGGAAGCACCTGCCTGAGCAGAATAAAGACCATTTGTCCCCGAATTAGGGAAAGCATTTGCTATGTAGGCCTCGGTTGGATTAAAGAAATAAGCCTGCAATATTCGGTAGTTCGTAAAAACTCTATCGCCACCCGCTATTCTTTTAACTAGCAGCACACTCGGAAGTGCATTTATTTGCGACTCAACTGATGGTGTTACAACAGCCTCACCACCCACAATTGTAACAATATTTAGATTGGGGTTACTCGATAAAAATGCGGCTGTGGTCGGGTTGAGCGATTTACTACCGCGGTTGGTAAGCAGAATCACGCTGACAGAGTTTTGGTTAGGCAAATTACCGCTTGCGGCCGGTGCTACGCCATAGGCATCAACAAGTGCTTGATCCTCCGTGACAAAAGCAGTCTGTACCGTCTTAATTGACATTATTTTTTCTGCAATCTTTGTCGCCGTCTCATGTCTGTTTTGGCCGGAGATACGTTCTATGTTTGACCTAGCATAACCAGCACTGACTAATTGATCTATAACCTTATCGCTTACTGCAGCAACGCCGCCTAATATTTCGATCGGACTAGATTTACTAGGTAGAACCCGACCTATTTCTGTAATCGTGGCGCTTGAAATACTGTTTGTGTCAGTAGCTAAAAACGGCCCAGGCACAATGCCCATAAGCGGCGTTGCTACGAAAGCATCCACGGGGTTGCCATCCCGCCCTATATAAACTGTTTGAGCAGTACCCTTGCTTACAAAAGCTTTCTTAGAACAATCAATCGTGAGAGCAATTGGGTTTGGGCCTTGGCATCTTTCCGTGCGGTCTACTAACGGTGGAGGTGGCGCGCCAGCTTCTTCCTTAGGCGGCTGTACCGGGACCGTCGGAACAGGTTCCGGAGCTGGTGTGGGCGCTGTCGGTGCCACTGTTGTTGGTCCAACAAAGGTCGATGGGGCAGGGCCCCGCTGAGACAAGATCACAAAAACAATAGTGCCCGCACCTAGCACTACTACAGCAATGACCGCTATTAAAATTGCTCTTGCCTTTGAACCCATTGCCTAAATTATCTAACGGCTCCACATTAGTGTCAAATTAAGAAAATATTTTATTAATGATCATTTTATTTTTTTCTAAACCCAAGCTGCAAAACTAGAGTCTACTTATATCTCACGTCTATTAAAGCTGTCCTCTATCCCGTGAGAGAGACGCAAGCGCTAGGGATAAAGTATCGACAAAAGACCCAGGTTTAGTGGGCTTTTGACCTTCTGGCAGGGTCATGATCACCTACAGCTTGGGCTTTTGTTCTGACTTATTATTCGGTAG
>CAYSXT010000010.1:6556-9455 GCA_964435075.1 uncultured Candidatus Saccharibacteria bacterium | reverse complement strand
GCTGACTCTTCTGCCTCCGGCTCACCGGTAATAGTAACTGACTCGATGACATCATCTTGCTCGGTTGAGGTAACAATATCCATACCCTCTAGGACCTTACCAAAGACTGTATGACGACCATCTAAGTGTGGCTGATCCTCAAGCGTAACAATAAAGAACTGGCTACCATTTGTATTTGGTCCAGAATTTGCCATGGCGATCACACCAGGAACCATCTTATGCGAGGTTAAATCATAGTTGTAGACATACCCTTGCGACTCAAGAGTAGCTATCTCTTCATCTGTTAAACCCAATGACTTTGGATTAATCTCATCTTCAAAGGTATAGCCCGGTCCACCTTGTCCGTTATTAGATGGATCGTCGTCTTTACTGTTGGGGTCCCCTCCCTGAATCATAAAATCAGGTATGACTCGGTGGAAAGTTGTTCCTTCATAGAAACCCTCATTAGCTAGTTTGATAAAATTCTCGACGGTCTTTGGTGCAGCATCCCCAAATAGCTCCAGCTTAATCTCTCCTCTGTTAGTTTTTATAGTGGCTTGCACTTTTCCTGTATTGTCAGTCATGTTTTCGTCGTTAGATTGATTAAAGTAAGAACCAAATAGCCAGGCCCCGCCTACCGAGACCAAGGCGACAATTAAAACGATCGGCAGCATCTTGCTGCGCTCTTTTTTTACGTCTTGCATGTATTGATCTCTTTGTTCGCGACGCTCGTGGCGCAGTTTTTGTTCTTTTCCCATAGGTTTAATTTAGAAAATTATTTTAACGCAGGCTTTCGAGTATGCCAATCGGTCTCCTCTTGATAGGCATGACCCACCTTAAAAAGTACCTCTTCGTTGAAAGCAGGCGCGATCAGTTGCATTCCTACTGGCAAATCTCTAATAAAGCCGCAAGGCACCGACATTGCCGGAACCCCGGATATATTTACAGAAGTTGTCATTATATCGGCCGCATACATGGCAAGATGATCATTAGCTTTTTCGCCAATTTTAAAGGCCGGAGTTGGCGTTGTCGGGGTCAATAGCACATCGACCACTTTAAACGCCTCATCAAAATCTTTTTTAATAAGTGTGCGAATTTTTTGAGCTCTACGGTAATAGGCATCGTAGTATCCCTCGGACAAAGTATAAGTTCCAAGCATAATGCGACGGATTGGCTCAGGACCAAAACCTTGACCCCTAGATTTTGTATAGACCTCTAAAAGATTTTTAGGGGTAACATCGGCTTGACGCGTAATAGACTCGCCGTAGCGAATACCGTCATAGCGGGCCAGATTAGCGGAGGCCTCGGACGGCATAATAATATAGTAAGTAGGCAATGCATATTCCGTATGGGGCAAGGTAACGTCTACAATCTCCGCTCCTCTGGCCCGCAATACTTTAATCGCATCTTTAATTAAATCCGCGACTTTGGGCTCGATAATTGCATCCATAGTCTCTTTGGGTAGCCCGATCTTAATGCCCTTAATAGGTTTGTCCATTAAGTTGGTGTACTGAGGAGTAAATTGCGTACTACAGGTACTATCCATAGGATCCTCTCCCCCCAAAGTCTCTAACAACAGAGCAGCATCCGCTACCGTCTTTGTGAATGTTCCTACTACGTCTAGACTAGAAGCTAGAGCAATGACTCCATAACGACTGATGCGCCCATAAGTTGGTTTTAATCCTACTGTATTCGTAAAGGAGGCCGGCTGTCTTACGGAGCCCCCCGTGTCAGAGCCGAGCGCTGCTAAACACTCATCCGCGCTAACGGCCGCCGCACTACCGCCAGAAGAGCCACCGGGCACACGATCCAGATCCCACGGATTGTGCGTTACCTTAAAAGCTGACTTTTCTGAAGACGAGCCCATTGCAAACTCATCCATATTGGTCTTGCCGACGATAATGGCACCGGCCTGTTTTAGTTTTGTAATCGAAGTTGCGTCATAAGGCGAGACATATTTTTTCAAAATCTTACTGGCTGCGGTAGTTTCGGTGCCCATCACGTTGTAGTTATCTTTAACTGCAATCGGTAGACCCGCTAACGGTGTAAGTTTATGGTCGTGTTTTTTTTCTTGGTCTACTTTTTTAGCCTGTCCGCGGGCTTGCTCGTCTTGGTATGACAAAAAGGCCTCGACTTTTGGTTCGACTTGTTCTCTTCTGGAAATAACCGCTTCTAATAGCTCACTGGCGCTAAATTTCTTATCCTTGAGTCCGACGGCTGCCTCGACCAAAGAAAGACCTGCTAAATTTTCTGTATCTTTGTTAGTCATGTTATTTAGAAAAAATTGCCCGAACTTTTAGTTGATTGGCCTCACTTGCTGGCGCGTCTTGCAAAAAAGTATCCCTGTCTAGACTGGGTTTTATTTTATCCGGCCTAGTAACATTAGTTTGCCCAGTAACCTGGGAAGTCTCTTCGACATCAGCTATATCAACCTCCTGCAATTTAGATATCCACTCTAAGGTACTTACAAAGCTCCTAGTAAAAGAGTCTAATGATTTTTTAGGCAGCTCTAGACGAGCTAGTTTTGCCACTCGCTCTACCTCAGTAAGCCCGATATTTAATTTAGTCAACTTGGCCATATAAAAATTATCCTATCACGATGCGTTTGTAGGCAAAACACGTAAATAAGGCCCGCTTTGACCTATTGGTTACTGTAAAAAATAAGCGTAAAACTCGTGAAAAACTAGGGTTATTTGTACTCTTGACCTATGCAATGAGTTGGTTTACTATGCAGATCCCTGATTTGCGAGAGTGTATCTTTATAAAGGTACAAAATAAAGGTACAAATCGCAGCCAGAACCTCTTTAACACAAACAGATCGATCGAAGATAAGACAATGAGGCACCCTTTCCAAGGGGACAACCAAAGATGCTGAGGACGCTAGTCCTTTTGCCAGGGCGGTTGCTCCTTTGGCCGCAAA
>CAYSXT010000010.1:0-6456 GCA_964435075.1 uncultured Candidatus Saccharibacteria bacterium | reverse complement strand
TTTCCCCCGCCGACGCCCAACGACCGACGTCGCCTCCACAAGAGACCAAAGTCCCCTTCTAGAACTCATTTCTACGAAGCGACTGCGGTCTCTCTTTTTTTATTTATTTTTTTGTAGCGCGCTTTTCTTCTAAGTACTGGCGAACAAATCTAACCACCCACCATACAAAGCCAACTAGCAAAACAATCAGCACTACGTTCTCTAGCCACTTTAGACTGTCACTCGCCTTTAGATAATTTTCTCCCACGACTAAGCCAAAATAAACTAAGATTATTGACCAGATCAATGATCCTAGATAAGTAAAGACAGCAAATTTAACAAACGGCATGCGTGTTATACCAGCAGGCAAAGAGATTACTGTTCTTAGCAGTGGAAAAAAGCGAGCAAAAAAAGATATTCTGCTTCCATACTTTTTAAAAAGTCGATCCGCTAAATCTAAATCCTTTTGGCTAAACATGAGCCACTTACCATATTTTTTAACAAAAGGTCGACCACCCACCATGCCCAGCCAGTAAGATAAGATAGAACCACCTAAACTACCTAAAGCTGCCACGTTAACGACCAACCAATAATTAAATCTGCCAGTGTTAACTAAGTAGCCGGCAAACCCTAAGATTATTTCGGAGGGCAGCGGTAAATTAACGGCATCCGCAACCAATAATAACCAGACCCCAAAATACCCTGTGTCCGAGATAAATCTTATTACAAATTCAACGGTGGCCGTAACAAAATTGTGTATCATTGCTGTAGCAAATTAATGAATTCCGTCTCTTTTAGCAACCGAATACCTAGGTCCTCCGCTTTTTTTGCTTTAGAGCCAGGCTTATCGCCAATTACAACATAGTCCGTATGACTGGAGACACTACTGGAGACAGACCCTCCCAGATCGGAAATTTTTTGCTTGGCCGCCTCCCGTGACATATCACTGAGCGTACCAGTCAGAACAAAAGTTTTGCCGGCCAGTTTAGTGGCTTGTTGCTTGGGCAGACTAATTTCTAGACCAGCCTTGATCAGTTTTTTTACGAGGCTGAGGTTAGCTCTATCAGACCAATATTTTGCCAGGCTTTCTGCAACGACATCACCAATCCCGTCTACGGCCTGCCAGTCTTCTAGGCTGAGAGTCGGCATAAAAGTAGTGAGGACTTTTAAGTCAGGCTTGCCAGAAAACTTCTTTTTCCAAAGTCTGACAATATGGCGGGCAATATCTTGTGCAGTCTCGTTTCCGACATGGCGGATACCAAGCGCAAAAAGTAAGCGGCCCAGCTCTACCATCTTAGCTTTTTCCATTGACTCAATGACTCGCTGGGCCGCGCGCTCGCCAAAACCCTCAAGCCCCTCCAAATCTCCCGGCCTTAGTAAAAATAAATCAGCTGGATCAGAGATAAGCTCTGCGTCAAAAAGCTTGTCGATCAACTTGGGGCCGACATGCTCAACGTCTAGTCCCCCTTTACTAACAAAATGCATAACTTTTTCGCGATCAATCGCAAAGCAGTTCGGGTTGGCACAGTAGTGAGCCGCCTCACCCTCTCGCCGAATAACCTTGCCACCACAAAGCGGACAGGTCGTAGGCATTTTAAAAGGTTTAGCGCCAGACGGACGTAGCTTAGTTAATACTTTAATGACTTCTGGAATTATGTCGCCGGCTTTTCTGATAATGACGGTGTCGCCTACCCGTAGGTCTAGGCGCGCGACTTCATCTGCATTATGTAATGAGGCGCGAGAGACCGTGGTACCGGCAATCGAGACGGGATCCATTATTGCGATGGGGGTGAGCGCGCCGGTTCTCCCGATTGAGATCTGAATCTCCCTCACAATGGTAGTCGCCTCCTCGGCGGCAAACTTATAAGCGATTGAGGCACGCGGTGCCTTGCCTACTACGCCAAGTTCTTTAAATAATCCAGTATCATTAACCTGCACAACAACTCCGTCTGTTTGATAATTAAGTTTTTTTCGCTTGGTGTCCCAGTCTTTAAGATATTTTTCTACCTGATCTAATGACTTAGCGTACAAGCTATTTGGTTCTACTTTAAAACCTAGAACTTTAGCAGCAGAGTGAATCTCTTCGTGAGTCTTAAGTCCAAGATCGGTCAGTATATTAAAAATAAAGACCTGTAGTTTACGGCCAGCAGTAATACTAGAGTCCAGCTGACGGATAGAACCAGCGGCTGTGTTGCGTGGGTTAGCATACACAGTGCCGCCGGCTTGCTCTTGTTCTTTATTGATACGTTTAAACTCTTTGATTGGTAAATAGACCTCACCTTGCAGATAAACAGTTTTGGGTAAAGCCTTACCAAACTTTTTGCGATACGCATCGCTATCTAGTTTTAAGGGAACAGATTCGATCGTCTTAATATTTTGTGTGACGTCCTCCCCTACTTGGCCATTGCCGCGCGTGGCCGCCATAACCAAAAGACCATCGTCGTATCTTAAAATAATATCCAACCCGTCTATCTTGAGCTCACAGTAATAGTCTTGGTTTTTAGCAATCACTTTATAAGCACGCGCGGACCACTCTTCTAAATCTTGGCGCGAGAAAGCGTCGTTCAGTGACAAAATCCTCTGCGGGTGTGTAACTTTAGAAAAAGCTTCTAACGGTTTTCCGGCCACACGTTGGGTCGGCGAATCCGGTGTGACTAACGCCGGATATTGCTGTTCTAAATCAAAAAGCTCCTTTTTTAAGGAGTCGAGAGCCGCCTCCGTCATAGTACTTTTATCTAAAACATGCACGTTGTAGCGCTCCGCAGAAATCACCTTTCTAAGCCTTTCTAATCGCTCTTTTACCTCTTTTGAGGGATTTGCTCGCGTAGTCATAACTAAACGATTCTAGCCAAAAATAGGGCTATTTTCAAGGTAAATTTAGGCATTAAATAGCCTTTGTGGTATCAATTTACTGCAGTATTTTTGTTCTTTTTAAACAAATCGGGAGGAGTTATGTCTAGCTTTGTCTGTGTAGGCGACATTCACTACATCACGCCAGATGAGCGTGAACACAGGGCCGAGCTCAAGAAAGCCGGTCATCGTCGCGATCATTTCATGCGAGTCTACGATCGTGAGATTAACCGCAATAATCCCCTAGTTGATCAAACACTGGCTAGCGTATCTAGGCTCAAACCTCCGCTGGTGGAGATTATGGGCGACTTTGCCAACATCGGCATGCGCGGACTTGTTGACGAACGATTGCAAAGCCAGGCTATCTGGGTCAATAACATGCTGGATGAAATTCTAGCTGGTATCGAAAAGGATAAGGTGCCTGGTACCCACGAAGTAGGCTTTTACTTTCCCTTCCATCATGGTGAAAGACTAGACGGCAATGATAAGTGCGGACCATCACTCGAGAGTTTTTTAGCATTCGAGAAACATATCGGTCCTCTTTGGTCATGTCGTGATCTCAATGAGTACAGGCTGGTTAGGCTTTGCAGTGATCTTTGGACTATCAAAAGCAGAGCTCATCCCCTAGAATTGCGAACAAAGAAAATCGAACAAACAGATTTCTTCTCGACCAAGGTCGCTGGCATGTTCTCTGATCAAAAGTTGATCATCATTACTCATGACCCAGAGGTTTTGCCTCAGCTTTATCAGGTTCTAGCTAGCAATTCAGAATGGCTAAAAAAACTCCAACTTACCTTAGTCGGCCACTGGCATCACCCCTGGTTAAAAGATGTAATCCGGTGGGCGTTCCCTATTGCTGATCGGCTCTACATCTACCCCCTAGCACACCTACTCTTTAGAGGAAAGCGGCGGATCAAGTTTTTTCAGGATTACCTGAGAACACATGCCGTCGTCGGACGCCTCTGGGACAAGATGAAAACTGTCATCATCCCCCACGCTGCCAAGGGATTTGTAACCGTCGACTATCTCCAAGGGCTCCAGCTCAACTGGAAAAAGCCCGCTGGCTCTCAACTGATTAAAGTCGAGATTCCTAAACCTTAATCCGGATAGCCAACATGGCCCTGCCATCTAGCTGTCCGGTTTTTTTTATTGCTTTTATGACTGTCGCTAACTAACCACCTCAACGGGTGTACCGATCGGCGCCCAGTTATAAATAAATTCAGCATCTCCAATGGTTGTATTGACGCAACCGTGACTCATTGGATTACCAAAGTTGTTATGCCAGTAGGCCTCATGAATGGCAATCTCAGGCGCGAACCAGCTTGACCAGTGCACATTGGGCAAATAATAGCTAGGACTCTGATATGTTTGGACCGGGGTCTTATTATAGATCGTCCAATTGCCTACAGGGGTTGGACCGGTCAGTCCACTCGAAATGTAAAAGCTTTTAACTAACTTGCCATCTTCCCAGGCATAAAGCTTTTGCTCGGACAAAACTATTTTTATAGTCTTTCCTTTGTTGGAGTTAGGCGCTGCTGGCGACAGCACCTCCTTGGTTTCTGGCTCAGAGGTTGTCAGCGCGAGATTGATAGTGGTCTGTGGTACTTGGCCCAGCAGCGCCTCTGTCACTGCTGCTAGAGATTCTTGGATATTCAATGTTTGGCTAGCTGTTCCCTCTTGAATAATCAGATCTGTATTTTTTACTACCTCTTTGGCTCGGCCATTTTTATTGACTTGACTGGCAATACCTTCTAAATATTTATTAACATTCTCTTGGTTGAGTGCCAGTCTGTTAAAAGTTGGGTCATAGACTAGCCAACTGGAGAGTTCTTCTTTTAAGACTTTGAATGTCTGACCCTCGACATTGATCTCTAAAGGTTGCGCCAAGATACTAGTTGCTTGGGCTACTAGTGGTGCCAGTTGTTCCGCAGTTATTTTAGGCTCTAAAACTTGGGCGTTAATACTTATCTGTTGATCTGATAAAGTCTCGACGCGATTAATAATCTCGCTGGCGAGTTTTTCTCCAGATATTCCTAATCCTTGCTGGGCCTTTATTATCTCCGGTCCCTCTTTCATAATTAATAATTGAGCATCGACGGCCGGCTGATTAACTTGTGCCAGTAAATCATCAATGTGTTGTTGAAACTCAGCACCCTCAAAATCATAAACTGCGGTCGCCTGGTAATCTTTAAGTGCGGCCGTTAAGACTTTAAAGGGGTTATATTTGCTCCAAGTAAATAACCTCTCGTCCAAAAGACGGGTGGTTGTCAAAGGTACATTATAGTTGATACCAAGCTGATCGGGAGAATAGCTTTTGGTGGTAGGTCCGGCATCTGTGGTTAACTGAATCGTCAGGGGCCGGGCAGCATGGCGGGCCAACTGTTGCTCAACTATGCTAGCAGCCGCGCTTTGAGTGCTAAGACCTAAAGTCTGATCCCCTATCAAAGTATTAGGCAGTACCCGACCGTCTATCTGCCAGGCGGCCAGGGCAGTACCAGTTATTAGAATCAGCACGGCCGGCAAAACCCAAATTAGAAAGTTTTTATACATGAGGGAAATTAAGTAAGTACTTAATATTTTAAGCTACTTACCTGTCAAAACAAAACACCCCGCTGTCTATTAAAGACGGACGGGGTGTTTTTGGTTGCTAGTTCTTTTTTGGTGACTAGCGGTCTGCTATTTGTCTTTTAGGACTTAGCGACTATTTGGACCCGAGCCCTTGCCTTTGCGACCGCTCATGTAGAGGGCGATACCAATGACGATGAGCAAGACTATTACTACAACAGCTATGATGATGATCGTAGTATTTCTACTTGTTGCATCCTTAGTAGATGCTGCAACAGGAGCAGCAGGTGCCGCCTCGTCGCCTGGAGTAACAGCTTGAGTGCCATCTTGGTTGCTAGCGTCGTCAGCCTGAGCAACTGCCCTACTACCTGGTAAGTAGCCATCTTTATCAACCGTCACACCCTTTTTGGCGGCTAGAGCTTGGCTAAAGCGAACACCCACTGTGCTCTCAACTTTAGTTACTTCACCTTCTGGGCTGGTAAGGGTGTATGAAACTCCTGTATCGCCGGGGACAGAACCTACTTCCTGGATCATAAAGTCTATCTCTACCTCATTGTTGTCAACGGATGCTGTTTGACAAGCTCCGCCGTCTACTTGGTAGCCTTCAGTGACAGCTAGACAAGCTTCTACCGTCCAGGCTGAGTCAGACTCAAGCGTGATTGGCATTTCAGCAGAAGGACCGCTCCAAAAGATGTCATTAGGTTCTGAGACGTACAGTGAGGATCCCTCGTGCTCTTCGGTCTCGTGGCCTGACTCGACCTCATTATCTTCGTCCTCAGAAGCCTTTTGCTTAATCTTAAACTTGATTTTGCCCTTTCTTGATGGCTTTTCTGTGGTAAGTGGTTTGATCTTCTTGTGCTTTGAGTAAAATGTTGCACCAGTACTATCTGTGTAGGCACCAATCAGACTCATTTCCACACCATACGGAGCAGTCATGTCTAGTTTGTTTTCTTTCTCTCCGGCGATAGGAGCGTCTGTTACCGCAGATGACAAGATCGGACAACTAGCCAAAATCTGAGCCGAATCATGCTTACCAAATGGCTCAGCACAGGCTTGTTCAAC
>CAYSXT010000009.1:14660-23805 GCA_964435075.1 uncultured Candidatus Saccharibacteria bacterium | reverse complement strand
TTTCATTTTCAGATAACTCAAATAATGGTGGCGGAAGTTTTACCGGCGGCTTTAAATTTCCATTCTCGGATGATGAAGTGTTTCAATCATTTAATAGAGAGTCAGCGGCTTCCACGGAGCCTACGGTTGTCATAACCATCGCTCCTTCAGAAGTTATGGAAGGGGAGAACGTCTCAATTGTGGCCGGCTTAGCAGATTTTGCAGACACCGGTTTATCTGACAACAGATCTTTTGGCATTACATATGCAGTAAATGAAGTTCCTCTTAATGGTATCCAGGCCGGCGGCCAAACCTTGCCGGATAGCGCAAGTGGTGTTTGTGGCATAGCAACGCGTACACCTGACACAGATGTTGATGGGGATGGCATGGATGATAGTTGGGAGAGCGTGCATGGTCTTGATCCTTCTAATCCTGGTGATGCTTTTCAGGATCCCGATAATGACTCAGCGTCAGAGTTCTTTACAAATGCTCTGGGAGAACCACTAAGAATATCCCCAGAGACAACAGGTGGCTCGACGGGTCAAATGACTAACCTGGCTGAGTATATTTGGGACACTGATCCCCAAAGAGCCGACACTGATAAAGATGGAATCCTAGACGGCGAGGAGATTATTGGTTTTGGTGGTCCAACCGTCTCATTTAACAATGTAGAAACGGTCGGTTCCGAAATGACTATCAGGGCCTACGGTGTTGGTCTCTCACATCAAAGAGATGCTGGTCGTGAGCTCGAGAATATAGTAAAGCTGGACTCAACCACCCGAACAGTTTTTGTTAGTAGTGGCGAACATCTACGTGGCAAGTTAGAGGTCAAAGAAAAGTTCACTTTGCCAGGAGATGTGATGTTACTTGAGGCGAATTTTGTGGGCACAGAGAGCGAGCCCGAATCATTTAACTATACTTATATAGTCGATGGAAAAGAGGTACAAAATCCACAGCCTGGTAAGAGTGTGTATGAATTAGAAATTCCCGAGGATGTCGTGGCGGGTTCGATTATTCCAGTAGAGATACAAGCTTCTAATCCAGCCACGGGTCAGTTGGCAATCTTAAAGCATGACGTAATTATCGGTGAGGAGATAATTCTAGAGCCATCAGAGGAGGAACTTACTGCAGAAATGCCATTTACTGTCTCAGCTAATCTTGTTTCGGGAAATGATCCAGAGGACTTTTTATTTGAGTGGCGTTTGAATGGGCGTTTAGATGAGCAGGCCTCGGGTATTGGTAAAGACACCATTGCTTTAGTAGCACCCTCCTCTACGGGCGGAACAATCGAACTTAATCTTGAGCTGTACGAGCGTCGTAATAGTCAGCAGGTTGGAAAAGCGTCAACCGAGTTGGAGGTCCAAGCGCCGACCGTTGAGTTATCTTTTGTTCCATCTAAACCCGTTGAAGGAGATAGCGTGAGTGCAATTGCGGCCGCTAAGGGATTTCCCCTTAATTTTGATAGCGATCAGGACGGCGAGTTTGACGCCACGTTATTAAAGTTTGAGTGGAACGTGGATGGTGATGATTTAGAGCCAGATGAAAATGCCGCTCAAATCTCAACAGTTACCTTTGCAGCAGACAAAGCGGGAACCTCACATCAGGTCAATGTCGAAGTAAGTTCTAATGGAGTCGGGGCCCGCAGTGCCGGTACCTCTGATAGCTTTACGACCGGCGAGCCACCGCAGACTAGTTTTCTTAATGATCTGGGCGAGTCTGACTCTTTGCTAGCCTCGGCTATAAACACGATGCCAAATCACATAATAATTGTCGGTCTTACCGTCGTTGGGCTAACGAGTGTTCTAGGTAGTGTCAGCTTGGTGAGGAAACTGCGGCGCAATAAAAGGAGAGGATTATGAGGCGTCTAGGATTTATTAAATTTATATTTGTGATCTTAGTCGGTCTTGCACTGGTGGTTAGTGGCGTGGGAGGCCTAAAATTATTTACACCGCAGCAGGCGGCCGCGCTTCAACGCCCAGAAAACGATGACGTTTTTGATACTAACGACTACTACGGCGTGCCCGAAGATACCCTCGTTACGCGGCCGCTCGGTGAGTTCTTTCCACCTTTTGAATTTAACTTTAAATTTAACTTTGATGTAGATAGTGGCGGCTTTCCACCTAAAACAAGTGTAGATACGGATCTGCAGAAATTATTAGAGCCCCTTTTTACCCCCGATGAACAGTTCCAGAAAAAAAGCGCAGAGATTGAGGCACCGCGTGCCAATGTACAAGTGTCCTCAGCTTTAATAGAGCCGGAGGCCAGTGTGGCTTTAGTTGCTCAACCTCAAGGCTTTGAATCTGTCAGCGGTATTGATGATCTATTTTATGGGTGGGCCTTAGATAATGTGTCGTTAGCTGGAGTTGCGGCTGGTGCTGATCCGCTAGACCTACCACAAGCCAGTGGAATTACGAGTATACACAGCCGGCCTACCCAAACAGACTCGGATGGCGATGGCATGGATGATGATTGGGAGATTCGCTATGGTCTCGATCCAAATAATCCTAGCGATGCCGGTCAAGATCCAGACGCAGACGGATTTGTGAATGATTTTTATGCTAACGAGCAAGGAGAAGTATTAAGAGTTCAGCCACCAACTTCAGTGGGGGAGCCTGGCGCCAGCCTTACAAACTTAGAGGAGTACATCTGGGGCACAGATCCAACAAACCCCGATACTGATGGGGATGGTTATCGGGATGGCGAGGATCTAGCTGGACTGGGCCAAATTAATTTAAACCTCATAATTCCTCCAGAGGCTCAAGCGGGAGATACTTATGATGTTCGTTTAACGGTATTAGGCTCGTCCTATCAAAAATTTGATCGTGATACCAATCTGACTAAGCTAGATTCTAATGTTAAGAAATTAATTGTCTCCGATAACGAGCAAGTGGCTGCCAGTCTAACTATCGACAATCCAAACCCAGTTCCAGGAGATACGGTTACACTTGAGGCCAGTCTTGGTCAAACAGATTTCCACGAGGGCCTACTCAACTATGAGTGGCTCGTAAATAATGTACCGCAACCGGATGAATCAGGGGAGAGTGAGTTTACTTTTACCTATGAGTTACCGTTGGATACGGTGCCCGGCACTACTATTACTTTTGGGGTCAAGGCGCAAAACTTTGAAACGGGCCAACAGGCAGAGGCTACCCTTGACGTTTTGGTTAGTGATTTAGTTCAAGTTATCTATGATCCCAAAGAGGTGGTGACTAATAAGACTTTTACCGCGAATGCCACCCTCTTGAATGAGACTCCACCGGAGGATTTAATTTTTCACTGGTACTTAGATGGGAAAGAACAAAAAAGCCAGTCAGGCCAAGGTCAAACAGCCTTTACTAAAGAAGTAACCGAATCCTCAGGTGATAAATTTGAGTTGGCCTTGCGGGTGACTCAACCAAAAGACTCAGTCCAGATCGGCGAGGTTTTGTCAGTTATTTCTGTGCAAAAGCCAGAGGTCGATATCGTCACTCCAACTTCTTATCCAAGTCCTGGCCAGCTGGTTGATTTGGTGGCTATTCCTTCTTTCTTTAAGACCGAGGATCTTACTTATGAGTGGTTTGTAGACGGCGAATCTCAAACAGAAGCTTTGCCAAATAATTCTACCTTTACGGTTCTAGCAGGTGCTGTAAACGAAGTAATGCAGATTGACGTACAGGTCGAGACGCAGGGGCCTAGTCCCGATTCGGCCACTGGCACGGAATATTTAACCGTTTTATTAGAGGATCCAACTGCCCTAGATTCGGGTGCCGAGACTGGCAAAACGCAACCTCAGTTAGCCCAATTAGCCCAGGGTGGCCTGACGCGCGTCTTTACCTGGGTGAGTGTCGGTGTTTTGGTTATCACGATCTTTGTTATACTTCTTATGCTTCTAAAAAGAAAAAATGCTAAAAAACTTCCTAAAAAATAAATTAAAAAAGTTTCTAAGTTTTTCTTTTGTGGCACTCATTGGTTTTAGTGTCCCGAGTTTAGCTTTAGCAGCAACAGATTTAGATGTAAGCGACGAGTTTAAAAGTGCTGTCAGCACTTACTACAATATCGCGATTGGCTTTATTATTATCTTAGCCGTGCTGATGATTATCATAGGCGGCTACACTTTAGTGTTTTCTTCTGGAAGGCCAGGTCTCGTAGAAAAAGGTAAAAAACAAATAATCAATGCCATAATCGGACTCGTGATTGCGATCTTATCAGCGGTATTTCTTAACTTCTTAAATCCAGCAATTTTAGGTCCACAATCCTAAAGGTTAAGCCATGAAACGTAGTACATTTTTCTTAATAGTAATAGGGGCTGGGATCATAATAATTTTTGTTTTAATTTTTATGATATTTAGTAATCCCTATGAAAGACTCAATCCACCTGCAGAAGAGCCGGTCGCAGCGGAGGCTGCAGGGGTGCCAACCACTGAAGAGGAGCCTACTGCTGAGTTAATTACTATCTGGGAAGGGCCGACTAGCGGCGCAACCACTGGAGTAGATGGTATCCGCTTGGTCTTTCTAGACAAGGAGACTTCAACCATTAAAGTCACGGAGTTTGATGGAACGGGTGAGCAGAAATTATCTGACACTTTTGTGGGTGTACAGGATTTTGCCGTGTCGCCAACCAAAGATCGTGCTTGGCTTCAATTAAATGATCCTGACAGCGAGACGCTAATCACCTTAATATATGAGTTCCGCACAAAAAATGCTGTTAGGCTCGAGGATGGCATCCGGGCAATTGACTTCTCGCCAGATGGATCACAAGTTGTTTATCATGTCTCCAGAGAGGGTACGGCTCCCAAAATTAGGACGACTCCCGTATCGAGTTTAGCACCGGTAACCATTAAAGATAACTTTGTGGCTCTCAATCCAGTTTTACGTTGGTACGCGGATGACAGGATCGCCTTTTGGTTGTCTCCATCCAGTGAGCGTCCTAGCTCAATAATAACCATGACTACAACTGGTACAGAAACGGTTGAGCTAATATCAGAAGCTCCAGCCATGCAAGCTAAGTTCTCACCAGATGGAACAAAAGCACTAGTAAGTTATAATAATCCGGCAACAGAAAAGCCGGTCATGCTAATGGTGGATACTAATACCAAGGAAACCACAAATGTCTCACTCTCAACTTGGGTAGATAAATGTGACTGGGCTGATGATAGTCTACTAGCCATCTGCTTTGAACCTCAAAATCTGCCGGCCGGGTTTGTTTATCCCTCAGATGATTTAACTTTAGATTATCAGGATACTTTGTGGTCACTAGAAGCAGCCACCAGCAAGCCCATAAAAATCTATGAAACTCCAGCAGAAATATTGGATGCCAGTCAGCCTATTTTGAGTCAGGATAACAAGAGGGTCACTTTTTGGGACCGAGCACTCGACAATTTAGTTAGCTTGGATCTGGCAGATAAATTGTTCCCGGTTGCGCCAGAAACCGAGGAAGTACCCAGCATCTAAAACTGTCTTATTTGGCACCAAGGTGCTCTTTGAAGTATGCTTGTTGTGTGGAAGTTCAAACAGAAACCTTAGAATCGGTCATTTCTAAAGCCCAAAATAAGCGTCTTGAGCGCTCTTTTTTGGAAAGGTCGACTGATTTAGTCGCACCAGATTTACTTGGTAAAATTATTAAGAGGGCCTACGGAAAACAAACGCTCTCAGCTTTAATTACTGAGGTTGAGGCTTATCGAGGTGCGGATGATCCTGCCAGTCACGCGGCCCGCGGGCAGACTAAACGTAATCAACTAATGTTTGGTCCAGCTGGTTTTAGTTATGTCTATTTTATTTACGGCCGACATAACTGTTTTAATGTGGTGACTGAGACTGAGGGTCAACCGGGCGCAGTTTTGGTTCGGAGTGTTTTATTAGATTTGGTAGAGCCCGTTATAGGTCCGGGTCGAACAACAAAAAAACTCAAGCTAAAAAAATCTCAATCTGGTTTAGACTTGTTAGCTTCGGATGGTCAGCTGCGTTTGGTTGATCCTGGTATTAATGTTCCTAAATCTCAAGTCCAAAATACTCCGCGCATTGGTATTAAAAAAGGCACTGATAAACTTTGGCGTTGGGAGTGGATAATAACTTAATTTGCCCACTCGTAAAGTAGATAAAAAAAGGGGAGAGAACTTGTGCTCTCTCCCATAGGGGTGCCATCTCTTCTAACTTTCAGGATTACTGGGCGGCGACCAGTTCGGGGCGGTGTTTGGCTACCAGGCGCAATGCGCGGAGTAGCAGATAGCCTCGCCAGTCCAGACAGTGTTGTTGGCTCAAGTCCTTGTCACCATCGCAGGCATCTAGAAAGGCCTGAAACTGTGTGACGAGGGCTTGACTGTCGCCATGCCCGTTGCTGTGCACATTACCGATGCACTGTAGTGCATAGTGCACGGCAGGATCGTCGAGACCCTGACTGACCGGTTCTCGTCCGAGCTCACTGTGATAGCGGCTACACTCTCTGATGTACCTCGAGTTCCAAGCTCTAAGATCATCAAGATTTACTCGCTCGAGGAAGGGTGCGAGTTCCTTGTTAAGCAATTCGGTGGCTTTTTTCCACTGATTGCTTCTCGGATCCTCGCCACGCTCGTAGAGGTACGCACCAATACGAGTTTCAAGCTCGACCTGGAGTATCGTCAAGATGTACTGAAGATGATTATCATCTTTTCGCTCCTCGACGGTGAGCTGATCGTGTCTGGTGACCCAGTCACGTATCCTTAGTTCCAGTAGCCTTTTGTATGAATATGCAGGTTGAGTTTCCACGCTTTTTAACCTCCACGGTTGTTCCTGCTGTGACCGTTAATGGGTGAACGAAACTGAAATTACCTCCTTGTCTCTGGTTGTCAGTATTGAGAATAAAAGGGCCAAAAAAAGAATACGTCCTAAAAAGACGTGCCCATTAACCTACTCCAAATGTAGTCTGGTTGCAACCCGCGAGACTTGTTTATGCAGTAAAGGCCACTTAGCTAGCGTTTTATCAATGTTTAGGAGATTAGCGGCCTCCTCTTTAGCAGCGGCTAATATGCGAGCATCAAAAACGGTCGCATGTTTAAAGGTGACTTGGCCGTGTTGCTTGGTACCAAAAACATCACCTGGACCACGCATTTCTAAATCAGCCTCGGCTAATTTAAACCCATCGTTAGTTTCTGTCAGGAGTTGCAGTCGATCGCGAGTTTTTTGATTAGCTTGATCGGGACAGAGCCAACAGACGCCCGGTTTTTCATCGCGTCCAACGCGGCCTCTAAGTTGGTGTAATTGAGCCAGTCCAAAACGGTCAGCGCTCATGATCAACATCGTAGTGGCTGCGGGAATATCGATACCGACTTCGATAACAGGAGTAGCGGCTAATACATCAAAATCACCGGCTTTAAATTGTCGCAAGATGTCGGTTTTTTCTGGGTCGCTCATGCGACCGTGCAACATACCGACTTTTAGGCCCCGTAACTCTTTTTTAAGACCAGCCAGCTCGGCTTCTACTGCTTTGGCCTCAATATGTTCAGACTCATTGATAAGCGGGAACATAACAAATGCTTGTTCGCCCTGCTTAGCTCTATTGAGAATATCCTGATAAACCTTTTTGATTTCTTTGGGTCTCACGATCTTTGTCGTGATCTCTTGGCGGCCGGGGGGTTTTTCGTCTAAGACAGATAAATCCAGGTCTCCGTATAAAGTAAGAGCTAGTGAGCGGGGGATGGGTGTGGCGGTCATGGAGAGTAGATGGGGGAGGTGACCGGGGCGGCGCACCTTGGTCTTGAGCAACTGCCGCTGCTTAACCCCAAATCGGTGTTGCTCATCCACCACAAACAGCTCTAAGTTTTTAAACTCGACTTTAGGCTTTAGTACGGCATGCGTGCCCACTATAACCTTAAACTGACCCCGCTTAAGCGCCTTAAGAAAATCAGCCCGTGGTATTTCCTCGCCCTGCTCATCTTCGGCTGTGGTGCCTGTATAAAGCGCCGCCCCTAAGCCCAAGCCGGCTAAATCTTTGCGCAAAGTAATCGCGTGTTGGCGGGCCAAGACTACTGTCGGAGCCAATAAAACCGCTTGTCCGTCTTGCTTTGCCACGCTCAACATGGCCATCGAGGCTACCAGCGTTTTACCCGACCCCACATCACCCTCAAGTAGGCGGTTCATGGGATAGTTTTGACTAAGGTCTTTGATGATCTGCCAAGCTGCTTTACGTTGAGCCTGTGTGAGTTTAAATGGCAAACTTGCTACAAACTGCTGCATTAGCTCATCATTTTGGGCAACGGGTTGAGCGGCATAATGCTTTAGAGCTTGTCTCTCGCGTAAGACATAGAGTGACAGTAGTAAGAGCTCCTCAAAAGCTAGTCGTTTATGCGCCTCGGCCAGCTTAAGCTCGTCTGTCGGGAAATGCATCTCTTTTAGGGCCTGACTGCGGTCGATTAACTCGTGTTTGGCTTTTAGGTCCGCTGGGAGTAAATCGGCTCGCGGCTTAACTAACGACAGTGCTATTTTTTCCCAGTACCGCAGCTGCTTAGTGGTTAGCTTGCCGGCCAAAGGATAGACCGGCTGCAGCTTTTGTTTGCCTGACAAAATATCAGGATCTTTTATTATCTCAGGACTGACCAGTGATAATTGCCCTTTATAAAGTTTTGTCTGACCGCGTAGCAAAAGAGGGGTACCGGGCTCTATTTTTTCTAAGTAAGGCTGATTGAACCAAGTAACAGCTAGGGATCTGGTTCCATCTGAGATAAGGCCATCTTGAATACTCAACCGTCGTCTAAAACTACGTCTAGACTTGATAGATTGGAGTTTTGCTTTAACCAAAACCGTCTGCTCAGCTACTAAGCGGTTTAGAGGGGTAATTTGGCCGTAGTGCTCGTGGCGGGTTGGGAGATGTTCCGTTAACTGGCTCAAAGTGCCTATTCCGAGGCTTCTTAGGTCATTGGCTGTACGTGGGCCTACTCCCGGTAAGCTCAGAACACTATCTCGTAAAGTTGTCGCAGTTGTTTTGACCATAGAGAATAAGTGATTTTAAAATATAAGAGATTATAAAGCCATTAAGTGCAGACCGTGTATAATCATAATCAACCGTGAAACTACTTCCTAATATTTACAGTCGCTGGCTATATGTTGCGCTTGCTTTAATAATAATTGCTTTTGCTGGGAGTTTTGCTGGCTTTAAAATTTTGCAACAGCAAAGGGCGGCGGACGGAGGCGGGACTGCGAGTGTCACACCGACGGC
>CAYSXT010000009.1:5629-14560 GCA_964435075.1 uncultured Candidatus Saccharibacteria bacterium | reverse complement strand
CACTCTCTATCACGGCCGGTAGCGGGGCCGCATTAGGTTTTCAGATGATTACCAACACTATTACTCAATATACTGGGGCAGGTGAGACCTGGCACTATAATATTGGTGCCTCAGAAAACTGGGGTCAGGCAAATGCTGGGTCAAATATGAAAATCGGTATGTTTATGGATTCAGATCAAAATCTCACAGCAGGCGATCTCTCTTGGCAAGATGACGACAATAATGACTTAGCCAGTCCGGAACATACAACTACTTTACCGGCCTTCACAGCCGGTGTTGGAAAATATATATCAGTCGCTTTGGCTGGTAGCGGTGGCACTGATGTGTCTGGAAGAAATTCATACGGATATGAACACACAGTAGATCCTGGGACTGCTTATACTGCTCCGGCTGTAATCCGCGCAACGCATATGGCCCCGCTTTTTGATTCTGGAGATAGCGGAACCAACTGGGGAAGCACTGCAAATGCAACTGCATTTGTATCTGGCTTGTCACCTGGTGATCAGCAAGAGGGATCTAATTACGTTCAATGTAGTTTTACCGGAGCAGCAACCTTTGGAGATGGCTGTTATCGTTCTAACGGTTTTGCTCCGTTTACAATTGGCCCTGGTACTACTGTGGGCTTTTGGGTAAGACCTAGCGTCAATGTTCCTTTAGTTAATGCTTTTCAATGGGAGGATGATGGCAATATCAATTTGGGCTCTCCCGAGGATGTAATTCAATTTACTGGACCTCCGGGAGGACTTGTTGCTGGTACTTGGTCATACGTCAAAGTAACTGCTCCTGCCTCTAATAATAAAAACGTTACATCCTATGGCATAACTCTTAATTTTGACGTCACACTCAGTGGTATCGGTCCTTTTACCCTTGATATCGATGCTATGGGTAAAGTTATCAACTTGGCTTCAACCACTACCAATTGGGATGCAAATGTTATAGACGCCTTTTCTTTGCTAGCAGATGCTGGAACAAAAAGACAGGGAACAAACTCCATGTCTGCAGCAGTAGATTCTGCCGCAACAGCAGGAGAATATATGTACCGCGATGTATCTGCTGAGGATTGGTCAGGCTATACACAGGTTGGTTTTTGGATCAGGTCGACAGTCGCTACTAGTGCAGGAGATCTACATTTTCAATTTGATAATTCGACGGGGCTGACTAGTCCAATTGGTTCACTGCCAATTCCTGCGTTATCTGCGAATACTTGGACTTGGCAAATTCTTGATTTAACCTGCTTGTGTTCGCTCTCGACAATTAACAGTTTTGGTATTGAATATAA
The DNA here is from genome assembly GCA_964435075.1 of uncultured Candidatus Saccharibacteria bacterium. GTDB lineage: Bacteria > Patescibacteriota > JAUYIX01 > JAUYIX01 > JAUYIX01 > CAYSXT01. Next base: position 13,281 of record CAYSXT010000009.1, on the reverse strand, counting down.
CGTTGATATTGGAGCTGCCACTATCAATACGGATTATTTTTTGTTGGGACCCGGGGTTCCTACTTTTGATGTAAATACTATCGGTGTTAACTTTTTGGATATCAAAAGTGCAGATACGGTAGAGATTACTTATGGAGACGGGGGAGGGACAAGCGGAGTCGATGTGCCTACAAGTGCTGGCTCTCATACTTTTACAGTAAAAAATAGGGATGCCTCAGATGGCACCCTAACCACCCTTATTAATGCCTCTCCTGTAATAATTGTTAATACACAGCCGACGATAAGTGCCATTAGCGATACTCCAGATCCCATTGTTTTTGGTAATGACATCGCATTTGAAGCCAATTGGGCGGATAATAACTCACCCGAGGAGATTAAGATGGTTGTATGTAGGACTAATGTGCTTTCGTTCAACTATAATTGTGCGGTTGGGGAGACTCTCGTGGTTAGTTCTACTTTTGAAACCACGGATCCGCGGACGGAATCCTATACGACGACCTATGCCGATATCGCGACAAGTCCAAACTCTTACTATATTTTTGTGTGCGATATAAAGGATATTAGCAACTCGTGCTCAGTTTCGAGCGCTGGAACATTTACAGTTGAAGATCAGATACTTTCTTTAACAACTGACGCCTCTAATCTTACGTTTGGTACGATGGATTATACGGCTGCCCGTTATGCCAATACCTCATTGGGGTCAGCCACTGAGGTTCAGGGACACATGCTTACTGCTAGGTCCAATGCCGGTAACGGCTACTCGCTTACCGTAAGAGGAGACACTCTTAAGTCAGGCACCAACTCAATCACGGCAATTGGAGGTACTAGTGCTACGTCTGCCCCAGGTACGGAGCAGTTTGGTCTTAGAGCTGAGGTTTTGTCCGGCTTAGGGACAATTACAGCTCCTTACGGAACAGCCTCTGAGTTTGCTTATGGCGCGACCCCTACTGTCCCAGATGAGATAGCGTCAACAACCGGAGCGGATACAGAAGAAACGCAATACTCACTGAGATATATCGCAAATATCCAAAAAAGCTCCGAGGTGGGGGACTATTCCACAACCCTAACTTACATCCTGACCCCGCCGTTGTAGAGTTTTATGCGGGCTAGGGGCTATTTAGTTGACTTGTTGATAACTAAAAGTGTTCAGGCCTGTTGCATAGACGTGAAATATGCATTACGCTATACGCAAGCTAGGTTTTAATTAGTTTAACTTATATAACTTCCCATGAAGCATTCATATAAGAAATTTCATATGGGCGTTCGCGCTCTTTTAATCATAGGACTGGTCGCTTTGACTGGTAGCTCTTTGGTTGGGATTCAGCAGGCACGTGCTGCTACCTTTTCCACCACGAGTGACGTTTTAACAAGAATTCAGGAGAGTACAGCTGCTGACCATACAATAACGTTTGGCGGTAACCACTCCGGAGTCGCAAGTAATGAGACTATGACAGTCGATGTGAGTGACTTTACATCTGGTGTTTTTGCGGTAACAGATGTGGATCTGGGAACCGGTGCTTATGCCGGTGGTTGTGACGTGGCTTTCGTGCAAAAAGCTTTAGCGGCTACTCCATCCGGTACAACTGTTGGCGTTGCTTTTGCCGCGGGCGTCATTACTTTTTCATTTTCTCCTTCTGACTCCGTCGCCGCTAACACTTGTATCCAAGTTAAAATAGGAGCCAACGCTACTACTGGCGGTGCCGGTTCAACCTTTTTAACAAACCCCGCGGCTACAACTGCCTCTGTGACTGTGAGTATGCCGGATAGTACTGCTGATTCGGGTACTGCTATTATACCGATTGTTGCGGCCGCTCAAGCTGACGAAGTCGCTCTTACCGCCTCAATTGGCCAGACCATTAGCTGCACGATCGAAGAAGATGGCAATCCAGGAAGCTATGTCACAGCCGCAGATTTTGGGACTCTAACAACAGCTGCTCCAAGGTACGCAACCAAGGGGGCCGCTTCTGGCGGTACTACTACTGAAGCCGCGGCCTATGATATCAACAGCACTACTAATGCCGTGAATGGTATTAGAATCTCCGTACGAGGCGCTATTCTAACAGATGGCTCATATACTTTTGCCACACCAACTGCAACGCCAGCAGCCGGTACCGAGCAATTTGGTATGCGGGCGGTTTCTACTGGCGCGGTGCAAACAGTAGCAGTTACCTACGGCTCTCCGACAGATTATGGCTATGGCGCAACCGCCAGCACGACAGATCAGATAGCGAGTACTACTAGTGGGGTGGCTGCCAATACGCTTGCTATATACTTAGTAGCTGAAAACGATGCTACTACCCCTCCAGGTGACTACACCACTACCCTTTACCATGTTTGTACGGGGTACTTCTAAAGTATTTTGACTCAATAAAAATAATAAAGGAGAAAAATGATAAAAAATATTCTAAAGACAAAATACTTTAAAGGTAGTTTTTTTGCTGCCCTAGTATTGCTTGTCGTAGCTGGCATGATGCCATTAAAATCTCAGGCTTTAACTGTTTCACCTGTCATTATAGAACTACAGGGTGATCCAGGAGAAACTCTAACCGGTCAAGTGACTGTATTAAACGATGAGACTGAGAAAAGAACCTTTACCTCATCGGTGGAGGAGGTAAGTGCCGAGGATGAGACTGGTGATCCACAATTCTCCGAGACTGGATCTGATATATCTACTTGGGTCTCTGTTGCGGATTCTGTTACTCTAGGGCCCGGCGAATCGCAAGTATTAGACTATACAATCGCGATTCCTCAAAATGCAGTAGCTGGTGGACATTTTGGTGCGATACTTTTTAGTGCAGATAATCCTGCAGGCACAGAAAGTGTTACAGTTTCGGCTAAAGTAGGTGCGTTAGTCTTTCTTACAGTAAGTGGCCAAATTACTGAAAGTGGCTCTATCATAAGTTCAGGTCTTTCAAATGGCAGAGCAACTATGTCACACTTACCGGCCAGTATCTTGTGGCGCTTTGAAAACACAGGTAATGACCGAGTTGTACCGGTAGGCAATGTTATAGTTAAGAATTGGTTTGGCAATACCAAGGCGACTCTTGATGCTAATGTTGATGATGGCAGTGTATTGCCCAGCAATGTCCGACGATTTGATACATCCTGGGATCCAGGTGCTAATTTAAATGAGCCGGTAAACTTCTTTGGGGCTGTGGGTCGAGAACTGACCGACTTTGCCTTTGGTCGTTACACCGCGGATACTACTGTTATTTTTGGTGATACCAACCAGACTGCTCAAAGCTCGTTTAGCTTCTTTATTTTTCCGTGGCACTTGCTGCTCTCGGTATTAGTATTGATAATCATAGTGTTCTACTTCGTGTGGATGGCGCGCGGAGGTCGTAAGCCAGCCAAAAAATAAAAGTCATTTCTTTAAAAAAAGAGTAAATATACCGGGCCAGTCCCGGTATATTTATTTCTGATGGAAAACAACCAGCAATTCTTTATACTAATGCTATGCGTGTTGCTTTCCGTCGTAATTATAAACTGATAATTAAGCTTGCCGTCATTGCAGGATTAGTAATTGGTATTGTTCCTAAAGTTTCTGCGGCAAGTCTGACTAATATTTCTGATCAACTGAGTAGGTTAAAAGTTGGTACTTTAGCCAGCCACATAGTGCGATTTAATACGCCCAGTGGCGTGCAATTTAGTGATACTGTGACCTTGCAATTTGGACAAGCTGGTAGTTTTAGCTTTGCTCCGTTTAGTGTTTTGGATTATGAAATTTCTGTTGGTAATAATGCTGACTGCGATACCAGCACTTTTACTCCTCTAACGATAGGGGCGGGTGGTTTGCCCGGCGTAGGACAATGGGGTGTCGCCTTGGCGGGAGATCCCGTTGTTGTTACGCTGACGGCACCGACTGCTGGTACGGGTCAGATACCTGTTAATACATGTATGCAACTAAAAATTGGATCAGTGGTTAGTGGTGGTACAGATGTAATCACAAATCCAGCAATTCCAGGCACTCACCGCATATTTATTGCTGGTAGTTTTGGTGATACGGGATTTTTTGACGAAGCCATAAATTTAAACGATCAAGTATTTGTCTCGGCAAAGGTTCTGCCATTTATTAGTTTTAATGTCACTCCTACTAAAATAGAATTTGGTAATAGCCGGTTAAACGAGGCGCGCTATGCGACCGGCGGGCTTGGCTCAGGTGGTTCAGAGGTGGAAATACCAGCTCACATCATGACGGCTAGTACAAACATAATAAAAGGGTACAATATTTCAGTGTCGGGCCCTTCGTTGACCTCGACACAAGGCGTGATTGATCCAATAGGCGGTGTTCCGCAAGCCATAGTTAATGGTCAAGAACAATTTGGAATCAGAATTACGTCGTCCGGAGGGTTGGGTGTTGTAAGCTATCCCTATGATCAAACTTTCCCGGCGCGGTATGCCTATCAGGGCCATTTAACCAATGATGAGGTAGCAAAAGCTTTGGGCTCAACGTCTATGACCCTCTATCAAGTATACTACGCCGCTAGTATTGCAAAGAACACTCCCTTAGGAGCATATGCTACGAACTTTAAATACATTGCGACTGCCAATCTATGAAAAAACTTATTGTCTTATTGATATCTTCTCTAGTGCTCGTCAGTTTGGTATTCGCGACCCAAGTTTTTGCCGTGGACGCGACTCTAAATATTATTGGGCCTACAACTCTACCACCTACTAATAATACGACCAACAACGTGGTTAATAATACCCCTGGCGGCGGTGGCAATAATGTACCTACTAATAATGTCCCTACTAATAATAGGCCGGGGGGAGGTAATCAGCCTAATGTTGTTAATAATGCTATTAGCCCAGAAGGCCCGACAGGAGGTTTTTGGCAGCAATTTCTTGATATTTTGAGAGCAGTATTTGTCGGTCCGGAATTTGCTGGGGCCCGCGGTATTGCGGGCTCGGTAATAGCTCCTTTATTAGCGCTGCTGGGTCTACTTAATCTTTTCTTGGCCATACCATTATTGAGCTGGTGGCCTATATTATTAAAGTGGTTCTTGTTCCCTTTTCAGTTGTTCAGCCTTGGCAAGCGCCAATATTGGGGTGTGGTTTATGATGTCTTGTCTCAACAGCCGGTCGACTTGGCGATTGTGCGTTTGTTCCACAGAAATGATAATGAAAAAGTAACTTTGCAAGGCACGTACGTCACTGACTCTACTGGTCGATATAGTTTTGATATAGATCAAAAAGGGGTTTACTTTTTAAGAGTGCAAAAGGCTAAATATATTTTTCCTTCTGCATTACTTAAAGGCGCTCACAAAGATGGTATCTATGATAATCTCTACTACGGCAAAGATATCGCCATTAAAGAGGACGATGCTATAAGTTTGAACATTCCGCTAGACCCCGAGGAGCAAGTCAGGCGTCCGCTCAAATTAATCTTGCGCAAATACTGGCGAATTATCTGGCATGACTTTGTGGCCTATAGCGGGATCGCGCTAAATTTTGTCGTCTTTATTTTTGTTAGGACACAAATTTCTTTTTGGATGTTTGTGATTCAGATAATTCTGTTTATTATTTATCTGTACTTCGCAAAACCGCGCAAAGTGCGACCTTGGGGTACTGTTTACGAGGGCCCCACCAATAAAGGCTTGGCGCATTCTGTCGTTAGAATCTTTAATGTTAAATACAATCGCGTTTTAGAGACTCGGGTTGCTGATCGTTTAGGGCGTTATAGCTTTTTAGTAGGTAAGGACATTTATCGTGTGGAGGCTATCAAACCAGGCTTTAAGTTCCCAGCTAAAAAGAGATATCATATTAATGATTACTTAGGTAAGAACATACGCGTACGCAAACCGGCTGATATCAAGTTTAATATTCCGCTGGAACCTAGAAAATAAAAATTTATTAAAACGATTTTTGTGATGCCATAGACGGGAGTAAAAGTCACGGGGATAAACTAATCCGGCTAAAAGTATCATTAGGCTATCCTAGCAATAGAGAAGTTATTTGATACAATAGATTGGATGAAAAATAAAGGATTGGTTATTGTTGCCGTTGTTCTTGCCCTTATTGTGGGTGTCGAGGCATATTTTATTTTTTTTCATAATGGACTAGGTCTGGGCCGGTCTCCTGAGGCCGGAGTCCCTGTCGCCTCGACTCAACTGCTCTCAGCAGAACAAATGAATACTGAGCTAGAGCAAAATAATAAGGATCGCGCGATCATCGAGGATTTGGACACGTCAGCAAAGCGCATCAACAAAGATTATGAAGAAAAAAATATTAGCGAGGGGCAGGCAGTTCTGCTTATGTTACAGGCAGGACTAGAACCAGAGAAATTACCAAGTAAATATCAAGCGACGCATAATTTTATGCCTAATATGTTGGACCCCCTAGCTGGCGCGATAAGTTTAGCAAATGCAAATATAGCAAAATATGACACGGACGTTGCTGAGCAGATAAAACAACTATTGAATAAGCGGCCCGAACTAGGCAGGCAGGTTGGATTATCGGCCTCTTTAGCGCAACTAGAGCAACCGGGTGGAAAGTTAGAGACAATTGAAGACGAAAATTTTATCGTCCATTATGTCTCTGGTGATGTTCAATTGGCGCAAGTTATTTTACGCGCCCTGCAGGACAGTATGGCAGCGGCTCCAAAGTATGGTTTTCCTGTTCAGGCTAGTGACGCGGCTTGTTCCGATCCTGGACCGGATGGCAGATTGGACGTCTACTTAGTTAGCGATAAAATATCGCCTGCCGGTGAGTTTTTGCCTTGTCTTGGAACCAATTCTGGATTCATAAAGATCGCGAGCGACTTACAGTTTGAATCAAATTTTAAAAAAGATGAAAAGTTTCCGTCTACAGATTATGAGGCTGACTATCAACCTGCCGATGACTCACTTTATCGAGTGATAACGGCTCATGCCTACTTTCACGCGGTACAACTGGCTATGGTAGGGGCTACTTCTTATATAACGCCGTGGGTCGGGGAGTCGACGGCGAATCTTTTTGCGATTCGGCTTGTTGATCAAATCCCCTTTAACATTAGTAATGACGCAGGGCATTTATATCGGGAGCTTATTAATATTTTTCAGGGTGCGCCACAGCAATCGCTCGAGACGCCTCCGGATCATGCGCTCTGGATGGATTTTGGACCTTATGCGCGTCTACTGTTTATGATTTACGCCGAAGAGCGCGGTAAAATAGATGAAGTAAAACAATTGATAGAGGCTCAACTGACTCCACCCATAGAGGATATCTTTGGAGGAGCTAACGCGTTTATGAGTTTCATGGAGGATTTTGCACAGGCTAATTTGTTAACTCATGGTCTTCAGCCTCAGCAATATCGTGAGGCAGCTCTATATCCAGGGGTCGATATTGACACGGTCGTCAACGAATATGACGTCGAAAATCAAGAAGTCGGTTCGATAGAACATTTGGCGTCAAAATATGTTGCACTTAATATCACACCAGATATCGCGGATGAGCCTGAGATGGAAATAGAGTTTGACGGCGATGACAACGGACGGTTTAGGGCTCAAGCATTTGTTATGAAAGAAAACACCGCCGAGATTGTTCCTATAGAACTAGATGGAGCAGGCAAAGGAAAGATTACGGTAGATTTAGACGGGGTGTCTATAATATTTCTAGCAGGAACAGCAACTACCGTGACTCCAGGTACTTATAGCTATAGATTTAGCGCGCGC
>CAYSXT010000009.1:0-5529 GCA_964435075.1 uncultured Candidatus Saccharibacteria bacterium | reverse complement strand
AACAAGTGAGAGTGTTTCTATTTCGTGCAGGCTTGGGTTGTCGGGTCCTCCTCTATTCACTATATTAGGAACGGTCGTCACAGGTCCGCCAAAAGCCTATTCTTTTGATGGCGAGACATATCAGGCACGCACAACTAGTTTGGCGGGAACCTATAATGGTCAGCCATTAAATCAAAACATGGAATGGGTTGTAGCTCCGGGCATTGGCGTATTAGAGATGCACAGCTCTTTTGCCGCGTTTATATCCAGTCAGCTCACAGGCGGAGCCTTCAGCGGAACCTATAGTTTTGGTGGGGATTTTAACCAAGTTCTGACCAAATCGGATACTGAGACCTTCTGGCAGCCTGCTAAATAATTTTTTTTAGCCGCGCATATCAAGATTCCTGGTGTGCCTGGAAGGATTCGAACCTTCGACCCCCAGCTCCGCAAGCTGATGCTCTAATCCACTGAGCTACAGGCACATGTTGTTATAGCTTAAGAGTCCGACTTACTAGATCAACACGACTCTCTTCTTTTGTTTTATCTTCGGCCAGCAATGGTAACAGTAAATCCCGTATTTTCAAGGGATGCTGGTCACCTAGCTCTATTACTAGTTCTGACACTATTTTAGCTGTTCGCTTTAAATGGAGTTGTTTTAAGTCTGGTGGTTCATATAGAATCCAAAACTTTTTAAACTCAGACCAAGGGTAGAACTGATCAGCGACTAAAATACCGTTAGAATACATTGCTACTAGGATGTTTTTTGGCTCCCGGGAGGCACCGATAAAAATCAGGGTCGCAAGCAGAACAATAACGATGGCGCTCATATAAAGACCTAGGAATATATTAAGTATAACTATTGCGGTAAAAAAGATAGACATGCCGATGTACCAGCCCTTTTTTCTCTTGCCATGAGCCGTTGGTGTTGTTTGGAATTGATAAAAAGGTTTTCCCTGTGACGTGGTTTGGGCTGGGGCACTGATAGGCTCGTATTTTTTTTGCGCAATTTGCTCGGGCGTTTGAGGTTTTTCTTCAACAGGTGTTGTAGGTTTCTCAATATGAACCTGACTTTGTCCTAGTTGCTTAGCGAGGTTTGCGTTGCCCTCCGGCTCTTTAGGCTGCTGAATTAAGTCCTCTTTTTTGCGGTTAAAAATACCCATGAATTGTATTTAGGAATTGCGTTTAAAATTGATGCTTTAGTTTAGCGATAAAAAGCGGATATGAAAAGCGCCCCCAGACTTTCTTTGCCAATTGGTCTATTGAGCCACTTGCCGGTTTAGCTTTCCGCATTAAAGAAAAGTAAAATTATTGGGTAATAAAAAACCGCACATGCGGTTAGAGGGGGGTGGAAGCTTGGCTGCGATTAGGCAACACCAAGCTTCCTAGTAGTAGTTCGCTACAGAGTGATCTGTAGCGGCGGTCTACTGGCCGCCTGCTCAGTCAGCTCATGAAGAGCAAGGACGTTCTCGGACCATGTCTTATCGACATAGACCTCTCGCCCCATACGGAACTGTAGATCGTCTCCGATCCTCAAATCTTCGTGGACTTCAGCTAGGAATTCATCAGTCCAAGCCGCAGCGAATTGAGAACCATCTTGCTCACGCAACTTTGAGAAAGTGGCGTAAAGCTCCATGGGGTTCATGCCGGTCATTTCGGACAGCTCGAACAAAGAAACCATCTCACGGCCACAGATTATGCAGCTTTCGAGATTCCTCGTGTGTTGTGGTTGCTGTTCGATGTTTTGCCTGCCCTGGTATAGCTGCCCACAATCAGAGATCGCACGAGCGACCAGGACAACAAAAGGATCCGGAGAGCTTAACAAAGATTCACACTCGAAGATCATTGTGTCCTTGAACTTGTGTGGTTTGCAACTAAGCCAGTAACGCCGCGGTTTGCGGCCACGCGTTATTATTTTGAGTTTGTCGTCGTTGACATTTCGGTTTGAAAGTGTCCCGAACTTGGTGTGAGGAATCACAGTCAAGTAATCAAGATCACTAAACGTTTTATGTGTTACCCGAGTACGTCTGCCTGTTTTCGGGTCGAACTGAAACACCGCGACTATCTCCACGCTTTACCTCCTTCTTTTTTCACTAATCTGCCTATCAGTGGGGAGCTAGGACTTTACCCAAAAGTCGTAGTTCTCCACCGACAAAACAGCCATTAGGAAATAAAGGAGGTGTTGATCTGTTAGCTTAAAAGAACAAGACTTTGAGTCTACACTGAGTGCTATTTTTTGCCAAGTATTTGATATTTTGGCGGAGGGGGTGGGATTCGAACCCACGGTACCCTTGCGGGTACTCTGGTTTTCAAGACCAGTACATTCGTCCACTCTGTCACCCCTCCACGGGTAGCCATTAAAGACGATCTTGGCCCCCTTTGTCTAGGGGCCTCAATAGAGTAGGATGTTCCTGCATAAATGCCAACCTTTGATCGATTTTTTAATAGGGGAGACTATCGTCTGTATTATCGGCACAGATTAGTCAATCCCAGTGCACCCACATACGTGTTGCTGCATGGTTGGTCGGGCAACAATACTTGTTTTATAGCCTTAGAAAAATTACTTAATGACGCCGGCATCAACACGGTAACGCCGGACTTTAGAGGTCATGGGTTATCAAGTAAACATAGGCGTCGCAAAGACTATGTTTGGGCAGAATTTGTTGCGGATTTACATGTTCTCCTAAAAAAATTAGACCTAAAAAACGTAATACTTTTTGGCTACTCCGCCGGTGGAACAATCGCCCTCAAGCATGAGATTAAGTATCCAGGTCTTGTCGATCAAATTATCTCTGTGAGTGCTAATGCCCGCAATCCTTTTAAGAATTGGAAAATCGGTTGGTTGTCGCCGGCAGCCGTCGGAATATTATTGACTGGCGCCACCTTTTTAAAGATAGACCGGCGCAAAACCTATAAAAATCTAGATCTACTTAAGATTAATGGTTATTGGGCCTCAGTCTATGGCGGCCTGCAAAGTATGCCCCTCGACGTAAATATGTGGTTACTGACAACTTATGCCAAAATTGATTTAACTGATGTGGATCGCATTAAGGTGCCGGTCTATGTTGTTAGGGGGAGTAATGATACCTTATTCTCAGCAAAAGAGGCTGCTGATTTAGTTAAAAAAATACCACAAGCAAAAATGGTTACAGTTAAGGGAGCCGGCCACTACTTAGTCACGCATCATGAGAAAAAACTGCTCGAGGCGGTCGACCAATTAATCAAGCCAGCCAATTAGTCATGCATATCGCGCTTTATACAGATACATTTATGCCTCAAGTCAACGGTGTTGTTGGCGTGGTTAAGAATTTAGCCGAGGAGTTTTCCGCACAAGGGCACACCGTTACAGTGTGCGCACCAACTGGACCAGACAAACTTGTAACTATGCCTAAAAGATTAAAGCGTGAGTTTGGTAAGTATCGGTTGATAAGTTACGCCTCGACTCAGTTACCGAGCTATAAGGAGCAACGCGTAACGCTGCCCTCCGTACTTGGCAGTGTTTGGTGGGTGAGGCAGTCGCGACCAGATGTTATTCATGCGCATACGCCCTTTGGTATGGGCTGGGAGGGGGCGGCCATTAGCAAGATGTTTGGCATTCCTATGCTCGGTACATTGCATACTTTTCACATGGAGTACGCCAAACATATTGGTCTAGACAATAAAGCCATTGAGCCTCTCCTAAATAAGTATGAACCTACTTTTTATAATCGATGTCTACTTGTGACTAGCCCCTCTCAAGCTCTAGCTGACGAGTTAAAGGCACACGGTGTCTATCGACCGATGGTGAGAGTAGTAAATCCCGTGGACATCGAAAAATTCGGTGTTGAGCCGACCAGCAAGTTACAACTTAAGCATGAGTTGGGCTTAGGCGCACCAACGCTGCTGTATTTGGGCCGTCTCTCTTACGAAAAAAACCTTACCGAGTTAGTCGAGATCGTCGAGCCAGTTTTACGCGAGAACCCGGAGGCCTCATTAGCCCTAGTGGGGGATGGGCCGAGCCGTGAAGATTTAGAAAAACAAGTGGCTAAATTGGGGCTTATAAATCAGGTTAAGTTTTTTGGGATTAAGAAAGGCGAGGCCCTAAAAAAGATCATAGCTGCCAGTGATATGTTTGTAACAACAAGTCTTACCGAGAATCAGCCTCTCTCTATTATTGAGGCTATGGCAGCCGGTCTCCCCGTAGTGGCTTATGCGGCCCGGGGTATCCCAGAGATAGTTGCGGCCAATTCTACTGGTAAATTAGTTAAGACGGGTGATCAGGAGGGTTACCGAGATGCCCTCCGTGAGCTAATCAAGTTTGAGGCCGTGAGAGATACACTTGGCAGACGAGCTAAACAGAGTGTTAAGCAGTTTAGTAGACCCGCAGTCTCGGCTGAACTACTTAGTTTGTATCATGACATGACGTCTGCTAAATATATTTAATCATGAAAGTTGCCCTATATTTTGAGTTTCATCAGTTTTTAAACGGTATCTTTTTTAAGCGACGCGCCACTGGGCTATTGAGCTCCTTTAGAAACCAAAAAGAGTATCTTACTAAAGCCGGCATAGATTGGGTTGAGGGTCTTGACCCGACTGCAGATATTATACAGTTCAACGCACCCTGGCTCCGGACTCGTTGGGCCATGCGGCAGGCAAAAAAAAGAGGACAAAAGACAATCTTGTTTGCCCATACAACAGTGGAGGATTCTATCGGCGTTTTTTGGTTTACAAAATTTATCACTGAGCCTTATCGCTGGTATCTCAAAAATACGTTTCGCAAGCCCGACCTGTTGGTGTGCCCCTCGCACTACACTAAAGACTTATTAGTAACCCGTTATGGAATTCCCGCGGAAAAGTGCCGCGTGGTGTCTAACGGAGTAGATGCGAGGCGTTATAAGAGAAATCCTGTCTCTCGAGCAAGAGTCAGACGAGAACTTAAAGCTGACAAAAAGCTAATCTTTGGTTGTGTCGCCATTTTAGTAGAGCGTAAGGGTGTTTATACCTTTATTAAACTTGCTAAAGAGCGCCCCCAGCATTTATTTGTCTGGGTGGGCCGCCCAATGGCCCAAAGCTTTTTAAAAAAGGTCAGGAGATTGGCCTCGCCTAACTGTATTTTTTTAGGGTACGTTGATGATGTACGAGATTATTTATCAGCTTACGATGCTTTTGTCTTTCCGTCCTTTGAAGAAAACCAAGGCATTGCCTTACTCGAGGCGGCCTCGGCTGACTTGCCCTTATTAATTAGAGATTTACCAGTCTATAAAGATTGGTTACATCACAAAGAAAATTGCTTAGTGGCCACTACTCCTGAGCAGTTTTTGGAGAACATAGATTTTGTGGCTGCCAATCAAGAGCGGGCTCAGAAGCTTGCCAAAGCGTCACATATTTTAGCCCAAAAAAATGATCTACAGTTGATGGGAGATTACATGAAAAAGGTTTATCTGGATTTGACTAAAAATAAAATTAGCTAGTTTACTACTGCACTGGAGGAGCAAAGAATATGGATACGATGTCGCACCCGCAAACGACTCGAGATCGGCGCTCAGTTACTCATTATGACTTTTTTGGGCTCGC
>CAYSXT010000008.1:20340-26955 GCA_964435075.1 uncultured Candidatus Saccharibacteria bacterium | reverse complement strand
AATTCTAGACAGCTCGTTGCCGCTTTATGCCTTTAGTTATCCGGTGATAACTAGTTTATTGGCCGTATTAGTTTTAGTACTTATTAAGAACGGACAAATTAAAAAAGCCTCGCACTAGATCTTCATTCATTAGCAAAAACTAAAAACAAACAAATGTCACTATATCCTGTTTTAAATCCGGATAGTCATGGTGAAAAATCTGAACATCAGCAAATTCTACCTTAAGCTCTTGTTGGATAATTGAATAGTTTACACCAATATTGGGCTTGTCTGCTGGTTTATACTTCACACCATCATGTAAGACTGGAGTTATAAGCACAAAAAAAGCCTCCTCTTTCATCATTTTTCTTACTTGTTTCAAGAATCTCGGACGATCTTTAATGAACGCAATAACAAGTTTTGAAAAAACTAAATCGTATTTATTCGATGTCTCAAATTCGTTTATATCAATATTTTTTAGCAATATATTGTTAATATTCTCTGCCTTAAAACGATTCCGAGCTTTATTTAGCGCAGCATGCGAACTATCTATGCCTAATGCCGAGAAATTTTCAACATCTTTAAATTTATTTGACATTAACGCAAGCGCTTGTCCCGTCCCACATCCTAACTCAATCACACTGGATGGACTCCAATTCGTGTAATCGTGTTTTTGCCTTAAGCGAGTCATTATGCGCTCAAAAAATATTTGATTTAGGATTTTAAAATCTCCATCTCTTTCATATATTTTGTTCCAATTTATCATTTGCTTAAGTTTACAATAAAAAAATGGGGATAGTTATTTCGATTTTTAATTCGAGAATAGCTACCCCAAGGGATGCATAATCTTATATGTGGAAAACAGGCTCCAGTCGCATAATCGGATCCAACGGTTTGTGGATGTTGTTGCTGCAATTGCAGGTACACCCGTGATTGGAGCAGCTGCACTTGCCTACAAGCTTTGCAGCTTGATCTGGTTCGGGCCAGGCTTTGGGCTCCAAGGCACCAAACAACCCCTCTGCCTTTGCCTTGGTCCGAATGTAACCATCCAGCTCGGGCTTGTCCGATGGACAGTGATGAATGAGACGGCCATTGAAGTATGTGCAAAAGGAGTAATAGTGCTCCGTGTAAGTGATGAATTCGTGCCACATCTCGTCTACAAGACGCGACGGCGAGCTCGGTTCTTCACTCAGCATGGCTACAAAAAGAAACCTTTTTGTCTCCTCGAACACCTTCTCAGCATCCGTCTTGGTCATGTCATACTTTTCAGCGAATCGCTGACACAGATCCTCATGTTTGTAAGCCTCCAGCTGTTGCCAGCTCTTAGCCTGTTGAATCGAAAGGTTCATGGTGACTTCTCCTCTCTAGAAAGAACTAACGGGACAATACCTAATGGAACATTAAGGAAGTATTAAGAAAAACTACCTACTACCGAGCCCTCTACTGTACAATCAGGTGCGCGATCATTGCGATAATTTAACACAATCTTCAAAAATACTTGACAAAATAAAAAAAATCATCATGATTGTCAGGTGGATACAAAAACAAAAAGCCTCGCAGAGGGGCTAAGAAGGGTAAAAGAGAACCATTACTGGACGAGACGTGATTTAATCCTATCTCTGGCAGGTTTAGTAGTGATTGGTTTATCTGCGGCTACTATTGTTCTCTCAGAAAAAATTTCTCGTGATGAAAATATTTTACCTCAAGTGACCATTGCAGGTGTTCAGGTTGGAGATTTAACAAAAGAAGAAGCAAGTCAAAAATTGAGTCTAGCCATCGATGAATTTTTAGCAGAAGGCTATGTATTTGAATATAAAGACCAGGAAAATACAACAGAGTTCCAAGCAACAGGGGCCGATTTTGGTTTACTTGTTGATACCGAGGGCTCAATAAGACAGGCCATGGCGATGGGCCATGAGTACAATTTTTTCTCTAATCTTAAGGCACAGCTGACTTCGGTAACCCTGGGTATTGATTTACCACTTAACTTTAGTATTGAGGGGGCGGCCCTAAATGCGTTTCTGGACACAGCTTTCTTAGATATAGAAAAACCTGCCCGCCAAGCAAGTTTGGCTTACAACAACGGCGACCTTGTCACAATCTCTCCCAGATCAGGTACAGAGGTCGACCGCGAACCGGTTATAAAAAAGATAAAGCAGCTTACTCCCCATCTAAACAATCAAGTCATTGAGCTTGATTTAGTAGAAGCTGAGCCGGAAATATTAGAAAAAGACTTGTCTACAGTCAGAGATCTAGCCGATCAAATGCTGAGTAGTAATTTTAATCTTTATTATGATGATAAAAATTACTTGCTTAGTGAGGATGTCGTTGCTAGTTGGATGGAGTTTCACAGTATTTTGCCCGAGGATGTTTTAGGTAAATCGATCTGTTCTTGTGGCCTACCTCAGCAAGTTACATCTAACACAGATGAGGCGCAGCAGGTTCCCTCTTTATTGGTTACTCCTTTTGATCAGTTACGACTTGGGGTGCCAGAGACCGATCCTTACTTTGTAATGCTGACACCCGAGAACTTTACTAAGCAAAACTTTAAAACCGGTGAGCTTATGCCAGTTGTGGGCCTCAATCGCGATCGGGTAAATCATTGGTTATTAGAAAATATATCTGCCGATATAGATAGGCCCGGTCAAAACGCCCGTCTAACCTTTATAAATGGTGAGGTAAAAGTAGCCCAACCCAGCGTTAATGGCATTGAGGTTGATATCGAGCAAGCAGCTAGAGATATAGTCTTTAAAATTACAGATCCAGAGTCAGAACCAACTACCAGATTAAAACTAGCCGAGGCCAAGCCTGAGATAAACGAGGAAATTATTAGCGAGTTAGGAATCAATACCTTAATTGGCCAGGGTGTCAGTGATTTTAGTGGTAGTCCAGTCAATCGTGTTCATAATATTGAGACCGGTTTTGAGAAATACTCAGGATTAGTCATAGCCCCAGGAGAAGAGTTCTCAGTTGTAGAAAAATTGGGTCCAGTGGATGCCGCTGCTGGCTTTTTGCCAGAGTTGGTCATTGTTGGCAAAAAGATTACCCCTCAATATGGTGGTGGGCTTTGCCAGGTCTCAACGACTATCTTTAGAGCAGCTCTAGATACAGGTTTACCAATTACAGATAGAACCAATCACTCTTTTGCCGTCTCATATTATCAATGGCCTTATGCCGAATGGGGTGTCGAAGCAACTATTTATGATCCAGCACCTGATCTTAAGTTTGTTAATGATACGGAGGCCCATATTTTAATGCAGGCTTATACCACCCCTGAGGGTAAAGCCTATGTTGATTTTTACGGCACTGACCCAGGCCGCGAAACCACAATCGAGGGTCCTTGGCGCTTATCAGGCAGCATGGCCAGTGGCGGCACAACCGTATTTAATTACATAGTCAGAGACGCAGTCGGCGCCGTCTTAAGAGAACAAGAGTTTGTCTCAGTCTTTCAACCTCTAGCCGAATTTAAACACGAGTAAAAAAAGAGCGCCGGTTATTACCTAGCGCTTATCCTTTATCCAAGAGTCTATGGCCTGCATCGCGAATCACTTACAAAAAAATCGTGAACTAAGAGCCCTAGACAAACCAAGGAAATCAAGGGGTGCAGAAGCAGGAGCTTCAGGCAGGCTGAAGGGCCGCTGCATCCTCATATTTCCCCAGCATTGATTGTCTAGGGGTCCAAATCCACGATAGATCGCAAAAAAACAAACCAAAAAACGACACGCGGGAAGACGTATCTCCTTATTTATTGAAATCAAAGAACGTTCGAGAATAGCAAAATCTCGAATAAATGTCAACTTTCGTGAACTACTAATATGTTCAATCTAAAAAGAACGGGCGAAGACATATGTCTTCGCCCTGAATGTTTGGCTATTGTTTGTACCAGGGGATGTTGTTGTAGAACCAGATTATTAGCCGGTCCCACTTGCACAACAACAGCTGGAGTATTGTTACCTTTTTTTGTGCCATTACACCTCCAAGCGCTCTATCAGGCTGTTTTTCCTATAGGGCTTATCCGGATAGTTGAGAGCCAACCAGGCCTTTACCGGCTCAACGCTCCTCCGGTACGGTTTTGTTTTTTTACCAGCTTAAACGAGCTAAAAAACAGGCTAGATCTTTTTTAGCTTAAGTCAAGTATTTCTGGGCTAGATAGTTTATACTAGATTAATGGCAATCCAGAGTACAAAACCGTCTAGGGATACATCAAAGGGGATGGTTTCTGATCGTGTTGCAGAACCACAAGTGTTAAGTAGCGAAAATAAGCTAGAAAACACCCTTAGGCCTACAAAATTAAGTGAATTTATTGGTCAAAATCAGGTTAAGCAAAATCTGGATGTTTTCTTAAATGCTGCCAAAAAAAGAGAAGAGCCAATCGAGCATGTATTACTGCATGGACCTCCAGGTTTAGGAAAAACAACTCTTTCCCACATAATCGCCAAAGAAATGGGCGTTAATATAATTGTTACCAGCGGCCCCGCCATAGAGAAACAAGGCGATTTAGCTGCCATGCTCACAAACTTAAAAGAGGGAGATATTTTATTTATTGATGAGATACATCGGCTCCATCGCACGGTCGAGGAAGTTCTTTATCCCGCTATGGAAGACTATGCACTGGACTTAGTAGTAGGTAAGGGTGCTGGCGCTCGTTCTCTCCGTTTAGATCTACCTAAATTTACAATCATTGGAGCTACAACCAGAGTAGGTTTGCTCTCCGCCCCGCTCAGAGATCGTTTCGGAGTAAGCTATCGTCTAACTTTTTATGAAACAAAAGATATTGCCGAAATTGTTGAGCGTTCTGCCAAGATTTTAGCTATCCAGATAGAACAAAAAGCAGTAACCACCCTCGCAAGCCGTGCCAGATTAACCCCACGTATCGCAAACAGACTTCTCAAGAGAGTGCGTGATTTTGCAAATGTTGCTGGTCAAGAAAAGATCACTGAGCCGCTTGCCAAAGCCGCGCTAGATCAATTGGCAGTGGATTCGGTTGGTTTGGATGATATGGATCGCGCATTTCTTAAAGCACTAATCGAGCGCTTTAATGGTGGCCCAGTCGGTTTAAACGCTATTGCAGCGAGTCTTGGAGATGATGAAAATTCACTACTCGACGTGGTTGAGCCATTTCTGATTCAAATGGGTTTTGTAGATCGGACTTCTCGAGGTAGAGTAGCTACAGACAAAGCTTACCAACATTTAGGCCTAAAAAGTCCAAATGTCTCACAAACCACACTTCCTATAAATAGTTAATAGAATGAACCTAGTAGAACAATATTTTACCGCAGATATAGTCCGGCTCGTTATGCTGGGTGTCTTTATTGCCTTTATGCTTTTCTACCTAATCTATGGCTCATTTGCCGCTTTTCATGTGATTAAGTTTGGCTTTAAGGGTGATCTATCAATACCTAGCCTAATTGTTTTTCTTGTGGGATCCGTAGCTCTTTTTCTACCGATACTGGTAATGCTTCTAAATTGAATTTGGTCATAATAAAACAATGCACAAAAAAAACAGCCACCATTTCCTCGGACAGCGCGACAACGAAAAAATAATTATCTTTACCAGAAGGCACTGGATATATATGGCGGGTGCATTTTTGTTTGTCTTTTTTATGATGGCGGCTTACTTCGCGGCAATTTTTATACTACTTAATGTTACGCCACTAGATTTTAGTGGGCCGGCACGTTACGTCATTGCCTCTGTCTCGGGCATTGTGCTTATGATGGGCTGGTTGTTTTTGTATATACGTTGGATTGACTACTACCTTGATGTTTGGATTTTGACGGATGAGCGCATTGTGCAGTTTAAACAAAATTCGCTCTTTAATAGGCAAACGGCTGGCTTTGACTTAGCTACAATCCAGGACGTAGCCAGTCGGCAGCAGGGCGTAGTCGGAACATTCTTTAACTATGGCACGATATTTGTTCAAACTGCCGCGACAACTGAGTTGTTTAAATTTACTTATATTCCAAAACCGTTTGATATTAAGCGATTGGTCTTAAATGCTCAAGATAAACTGGAATACGAGGCTAAGACTGAGCTTGGAAAGATTGTTTCTGGCCGAAAAGCAAATCGTCCAGGTAAAGCAATTGATAGTAATAAAGATCCAAAGCCGGACTCAAGTAAGGTTGAACCAATCACACCGGATCAAGAAAAAATTATTAAAAAAGGATTCCCGGGAATCCAATAGTTGTTATATACGCTGCTTACAATACAGTTTAGTCACTACCTTGTAGGATCGCTCGAATAATAGTCGAACGCATCTTCAAGTCCATCTCCGTCTGCATCACCTACAACTGGTGTCCTATCATTCGGAGTTACTACTGTTCCTACCTGCGCGCCAGTTCCGAAAACTAAATAAGTAACAATACCTCCAGATATAACTAGGGCGGCTACTACTATCCAAATAACTGTACTTGTCCTCATGTCTGCTCAAAATCTTACTCTTTTTTTAATGTGCCCACAACTAGAGTGGGGCCATGCAAAAAACAAATAATCTTTTATTCGTACTTATATTAATTACCGGCCTAGTTCTGCCTGCCGGCTCAATAGTTGCACAGGATTTAAGCTCATCTAGCAAACCACTAGACCCACTACTTATCACGGAGATTGGAGCCAATGTAACTAACGAAAGTAGTGCTGAA
>CAYSXT010000008.1:0-20240 GCA_964435075.1 uncultured Candidatus Saccharibacteria bacterium | reverse complement strand
CCCACTACTTATCACGGAGATTGGAGCCAATGTAACTAACGAAAGTAGTGCTGAATTTATAGAGCTAGTTAATAACTCTCAGGAAACCATTGATTTAGCTGATTGGCTTTTTCTGGATGGTAGCGATGTAGTTCATTCTTTGCGAGAATATCCTACTGATCTAGCTTTAGGGATCGAATCAACACTCTTGGAGCCTGGCCAAGTTGCTTTGGTTTTAGATAAAGATTATGCAGGAGAATATGACTTGTCGCCAGTAGCCCCAGAAGTTGAGCCAATACTTGTAACCACTACTAGTGGCAATCTGTATTTAGCCAATAGCTCAGATCGAGTTGCTTTATTGGATAGTAGTGAGGCTATTAGTGACGATTATAGTTGGACACATGATGTTGGCAATGACGTAGCAGTTTCTAGAGCGCGTGTTAGTGGGGATTATAGTGAATTGGTTATAGATCCAGAGGGATTTACTGTCGGTTATATTAGAGAGCAGGAGGTTACAGAAATTGAACCTCCCAGCGACATTTATATTTCTGAACTACTCCCAGATCCAGTAGGCAGCGACGAGGCAGAGTTTATTGAGTTAGTAAACCTAGGCGACACCCCAGCACAACTAATGGGCTTGGAGCTATCAGATACTGTTAACACCTTTGCCTTTTCTGAACAGGTTGCACTCGAGCCCGAAGATTACCTGGTTATCTCTAAAAGCGAGTCAGGCATCCAGTTAAATAATAGTGGCGATGAGATCTCTTTGAGTTTTGAGGGCGAGGTATTAGACACAACTCATTATGAGAATCCGCCAGAAGGTCAAAGCTGGAGTCGGTTTGATAATGAGTTTTATTGGACAAGCATCGTTACTCGGGGCTTTGTTAATGAGCAAGACATTGAGCCGCCAACTGGTGGGAAGGAGGATTCCGAGGAAGAAATTTCCGAGGGATCTGAAGTTACCTATGAGATTCTCAAGCAAATTAGTGACATTGACTCATTTGATGAGGGCGATCGCGTTTCGGTTCGAGGTGTCGTAGCAACTAATACAGGATTATTCTATAAAAATACTTTTCATCTTGTTGATGAGTCGGGGGGTGTAATGGTTACACTTGATAGAGAAAATCCTAATGTTTTTAAAGTTGGTAGCAGTATAAAAATTCAGGGAGAGATTGATGATCTTGGAAAAATGCCTCGGATTAAGTTGGTTGAAACACCAGAAGTATTAGGAAAATCCCCCTTGCCGATAAAAATATTGTCAGTCGGCGAGATTGATCAAGACAACATCGGTCAAATTGTTAATGTTTCAGCACAGGTTACTAGGCGCTCTGGAAAAAGTTTTAGAATTAGCGAGGCAAAACAAAAAGACGAGATTTTAGTAAGTGTTAGAAAAAATAGTGGAATAACTAAAAATGCACCGCCCAAAAATCAGATGGTTCAGGTGACAGGTATTGTTCTAGCTTCGGGGGAGAATGTTGTTGTAGCGCCAAGGAGCGCCGCCGACCTCAAAACCGACAATCTACTCCCTAGCGGACCTTCTTGGCCTGTGGCTTCTTGGTGGGTTTGGTCACTTTTTTTGGCGGCGCTTTCCTCTTTCGGGTTGACTTTTTGGTCGCGACGTCGCGCTCTACATTTGGATCAATAAGAAAATTGCGTAGGTTCCTGCGACCAATAATCATAGGGTACTCAAGTGTCTCTCGCTCTACTGCGGTTGCTCGAGAAGATATTTTTACGCCTTCTAAATAAAAGGTAATTGGTATTAGCAATCTAAAAGAAGATCCATGTGCTGAGTGTATTATTGCTGCACCAACAACCTGCTTATATTTTTTCAGGATCTCTGCTTTAACTTTTTTACTAAGTTCGCGAGCCTCACTTGCAGACATAGACCGATTTAAATTGTACTCCTGTCTAATTTTTATCAGGTCCTTATATCCCAGCCTAATCGCAAAATCATAATCAATAGCGGTAAAGCCTGCACCCGTATCTATCTTAGCGGTACTTTTTACGCGTTTACCTAATCTATTGATAAGCTCGACCGTCTCGACCACTCCCAAAACATGTCGACCGGAGAGATCCTCTAAACGCCTCTCCATATCTCGCCCAAATAGATCTTTTGCAACTCTTATAGAGCGTTTTTGTTCTCCGATATCAATACCCTCTAAACGTTTTAGCCGAGACCCTAGAGGAGCTAAGTTTGCCACCTGAATTTCCAAGCCCGGACGTGCATTGATTTCCATTACAACTGGCCCCTTCTTTTTATCAATTGCAACATCTACGCCGATGTAACGGAGTCCACTTGCTCGACTGGATCTAATAGCAATATCAAGAACCTCGTTCCAAAAAGGAATCTTAATTGAGGTTAAGTCTACGCCGGTATCGGGATGTTTCTCTATTAAGACGCGGCCAGCGCCAGGCTTTTTTACGATTGCATTGTTAGCAGTGCCATTGGCTAGATCGAGCCCCACTGCTACGGCACCAATTGAGACATTAGCTTTACCTTTGGATTTTTCAGTAGGTAAACGCAGCATGGCCATCGCCGGCACATTGTTATAAACGATTACTCTAATGTCGGGTATTCCCCTAAAGGTAACTTTTTCAAAATCTTCATGTAATCTAATGCGCTCCTCGATAATGGCAAAATCCGGACTATTAGTGAGTGAAAAACGCCCATCAACAATGTCACGTATGTGTGAGCTCAGTTGAGAAATAGTCCACTCTGTTTTATCAATCGCAACATATGTCGGCTCCTCATCCTTGGAAACTTTCTTACGATTCCGGATAACAATAATACCACCTCCCCCGTAGCCATGATTTGGTTTGATTACAAAAGAACTAGGAAGTTTATTCCAACGAAAATCCTTAAGATCTTTTCCGCGAGTCACTACGGCATAAAGCTGTTGAGTTGGAATATCGTGTCTTGTAAGAACCTGTTTGGTTAATAATTTATCGTCAGCAATTTTAATAGCTGAGGCCGGATTGCTCGGCCGCATATATTTTAGATTGCGTGCATTTAAACCCAAGATAGAATTGCTAGTCATGAGATTAAAAGCTTAAGGTAATTTAGAAAACTTACGAACCTGTCTAAAGCGGTAATACTCAGTTAGTCGTAAACCGGTCCAGCGGCCGAGCAAAACATTTATCACGATCGTCAAGAAGATAAGCTCAGGATAACCCAAGATCAAACTCTGGAATGGATCCCAACTCACTAAAGCATAAGTTGCAATAGCTAATATCAAAGTTTCACTAATCAAGAACACCGCCGCTCTAAAACCTTGTTCTATTTGAGCCGCAACAAACTGTTCTGCCAAAGCAACCATAATTAAGATTGGGAATATAGATAGAGCTCCCAGACTTGGCTGGTTGGTTAGCTCACCCAAGGCTAGTAGACCAATAATGGCAAATGTAATACCGGTTAAGACTAGAGCGAGGCGAGGGATATAACTGATTCTTATGCGGCGCATTAAGAGGCGTAGCAGGGTTCCAACAACCAAGACGACAAAGAAGACTGATAAACCATAGGTCAATCCAAGAGCCAAAAACGAGACTGTCACGATAGTCGGAATATAGATACCAAAGGCTCGTAAACCAATAATCTGTCTTGCAAAGGCAAATATCGTAGCAATTATCGGCAGCATTAAGATCAACATAATACTGTTTACCGGAACACCGCGATTAACCATAAAGTTAACCAAGAACGACATAAAGTTTAGTGGGGTAAGGTTCTTAACGGCCCGACCAGAAAATTCTCCAATAAGTCGTAGCTCGGATCCCGTTTGTTGCACTCGAGGCAACACCTCGTCCGCTTCTTGCGCTTCGAAAACTGCATCAAGCGCATTAGGTACAGTCAGGATTAAGTACTGCGGCAACAGCACGTCGTAGGTACTTTGTGCAATACGCGCAACAACTCCAATCGGACTAGCCAAACTCACAATCACCTTGTCTGAAAAAACCACTTCCGTATCCTTTGTCAGTAATTGAGCAAACTTGGAGAGGGCATTTAGACCAGTGTCACCTGTGGTCCAATCAATAATAATATCTGCACCCTGTAATCCCTTAACTTTCTCAAGTAACGCATTGGCTAACTCGTCCTCTTTAGCAAAATCAGTAGAACTCTCTCGATCTTCAATAATTTCTAACAAGCGTCCTTCACGCGCAGCCAGACGTTGCAATTCGAGAATCTCATCCTCGCTTGTTATGTTGTCAGTAAGCAAAACTATTCTTTTTTCAAATATTGTGACTTGAACAAAGTCCTTAGAGGTTTGCCCATCAGCTGTTGCGGTTAGTGTAACGGTATATGTTCCAGCTTGATTATAAATATGTCTTACCTGCTCTCCCTCCAACTGAACAAAATTGCCAACATCCCAAACAAAGCGCGCTGACTGATTTTCTGGCACCAAAGATTCGGATGCATTAAAAATTACTTCAGCACCAACGATACCTTGAATGTCTGGACCCGCATTGGCCTCAATAGTTTGAACACCTACCCCCGTAGAGCCCGTCTGATTATTTTGAACAACGGACTGCTCCTCTTTAAAATTCTCTTGTGTGTTTGTAGTCAATGCCAAAACCTTTGCAGCTGGAACTACTAGACCTAGAGCTATAACGGCTATTAACAAAAGAGAAAGTTTTTTCATATCCTTTATTTTATCTGGCCCGCGTGACAAACCGTCAAAGCGAGTGCATCAGCAGCATCATCAGGTTTAGGTACAGCATCCAAGTTAAAAATTAACTTAACTGCTAAGCCAACCTCCTGCTTGTCAGCAGCACCACTGCCAGAAATAGCTTTTTTTATTTCTGTGGGTGCATACTCACTGATGGGAACCTTCAGTTCCTCCAGTACCATAAGGATAACACCTCGAGCCTGACTTACGGCTACCGCCGATGTAGCGTTGTGGACAAAAACCAGTTTTTCTACGTTAGCCGCCTCTGGTTTATTTTTTTTTATTATCTGGACTAGGTCGTTTTTTAGCTCTAACAGCCTTTTAGAGTTGGACTCACTTGAGGCCGTGGTTATACAACCATATTCCTTAGCTGTCATTTTATGGCCATCGATATCCACAATGGCATATCCTATCCTCCCAATTCCAGGATCAATTCCTAAAATTCTCATGATTTATTGGTAAAAATATTTTGTACGTCATCGTGGTCCTCGAGCTCGCCAATTAACTCGTCTACTTTTTCAGCAACTGCCTTATCAATTTTTAAAGGATTATTAGGAACATAAACCTGCTCTATTGATAAAGGCTTTAAGCCCGCCTCTTCTAATTTATCAGCTACTTCTTTAGTAGAACCTGGATCGGTATATACTTTTAAAGTATCAGCCGAGCGAGTTACATCTGTGGCGCCTGAGTCGATCGCGGTTAGCTCAATTTCATCTTTTTTTTCATCGGTAGTCCCGGTAAGAGATAATTCAATTAAGCCTCGTTTATCGAACTGCCACTGTTGACTCCCCGACTGCGCCATTTTTCCCTGGTGACGTGTAAGTATCAAACGAATCTCGGGCAAGGTTCGATTTTTATTATCCGTAACACCTTCGATAATAAGTGCTAGCCCACCAGGCCCGACTGCATCATAAGAAAAAGATTCAAGAACTATGCCTTCTATTTCTCCTGTACCTCTCTTAATAGCTTTATCAATATTGTCACGAGGAACGTTAAAAGAGCGGGCTTTCTCGATTGCCATACGCAGAGTTGGGTTTGCCGTAGGATCGCCACCGGATTGAGCGGCCACCGTTATTGTGTTGGTTAATTTAGTAAATAAACGACCACGAGCAGCATCTGCTACGCCCTTTTTTCTTTTAATTGTTGACCATTTTGAGTGTCCAGACATTTTACTTGGCTATTAGTTTAGCGGCGTTATCATGTTGATGTAAGTAAAAGATGTCAATGCTTAAATAAGATTCACAATTCTTTTACGGATCAGGGTAGAATATTGACAACATATAATATTTGTGTCACTATTTGCCAGTTAAACTTAATTAGATTAGAGCAAAACTATGGCTGTAAAAAGACAATTCAACAGACGTAGAGCACGTCAACTAGAGCGTAAACACTCTGCTCGAACTAAGAAAAGTGTCTCAAGTAGAGTTGCCGCTAGAAATGGCAAAAATACTGATAAAAAGAAACGCGCTAAAAAGCTGGCAATTAAAATTGCAGTAGCATTATTCTTACTTTTTGCAATTGGCTTCGGTTCATTGTTTGCTTTTGCTGCACGTTATTTGCCATCGGCGGATGGAATTTTGTCACGTGCTGTCGCTGAATCTACAAAAATATACGCCAATGATGGTAAAACTATTTTGTATGAGATTTTTGAAGATGAGCAAAGAACACGAATTGATTTAGAGGATATTCCAGAAACTGTTGTTCAAGCTACTATCGCTATTGAAGATGAAGATTTTTATAAGCACCACGGTGTCGACTTCACCGGTATTGCACGTTCTATAATAAACAACCTTACCTCCTCTACAACACAAGGTGGATCAACAATAACGCAGCAATTAGTTAAGAATGCTATTTTAACAAGTGAGAGATCCTACTGGAGAAAAATCCAAGAGGTTATTATTGCAATAGAACTAGAATCCAAATTCTCAAAGGATGAGATTATTGAACTTTATTTAAACGAGATTCCTTACGGAAATGTAGCTTATGGCATTCAAGCTGCCTCTCAAAATTACTTTGACAAAGATGCTAAAGATTTATCTTTAGCTGAATCTGCCTTACTGGCCTCCCTCCCGCAGAGCCCTAGTTTTCTCTGGGCAAATAAAGATGCACTTTTTGCCAGAAAGGACATTACTTTAGATAAAATGGCCGAGCTGGGAATGATTACTGAGGAAGAAGCTAAAGCAGCAAAAAAAGAAGAGTTTAAGTTTGCTGATTTTGAAACAGATATTATTGCTCCTCATTTTGTTTTTGAGGTTAAGAATTATCTTGTCGAAAAATACGGCGAAAAATTAGTAGAACAAGGCGGCTTAAAAGTAACTACAACTTTAAATACAGATATACAAAAAGAGGCAGAGCGTGCTGTTAAAGAAGGTGCCGAACGTAACTTAGCCAACTATGGAGTAAACAATGCCTCCTTAGTGGCTCAAGACCCCCGCAATGGTCACATCTTAGCTATGGTTGGTTCTAAGGATTATTTTGACGATAGTATTGATGGCAGCGTAAATGTTGCCGTTACTCAGCAACAGATGGGTTCTTCGGTAAAACCTTACGTAGTAGCTAATGCATTGACCCGGGGTTATCCCCCAGAAACAATGGTCTTTGATGTTGAGACAGACTTTGGTGGCAACTATAAGCCTAGAAACTACAGTGGTGGATTCGCCGGGCCCGTTAGTATGCGAACCGCTCTTCAGCACTCATTAAACATTCCATTAGTTAAATTTTTATATCTAGGTGGCAAAGACAATATGTTGGATATGTTAAGAGACTTAGGTGTTGAAGGACTTGGTAGCAATGACGAGTATGGACTAGCTGTTGCTTTGGGTGCTGCTGAGATGCGATTAGTTGATCACGTATCTGCTTTTTCTACTTTTGCAAATGATGGAAAAAAGATGCCACAAACTATTGTCACAAAAGTTGAAGATCCTACGGGTAAAATTTTAGAAGAAAGCAAAGATGAGGAAGGTGAACAAATAATTGATCCCAATGTAGCTAAAACTTTGACTAATATTTTAAGTGACGATGCCGCTCGTGCTTCAGTGTTTGGTGCTGGTTCTTACTTAACCTTACCTGGTCGCCCCGCCGCCGCTAAGACTGGTACTACTAATGACAATAAGGACGGTGCAACTATTGGTTACGTTCCACAATTAGCTGCGGGTGTTTGGGTAGGTAATAACGACAACACGCCTTTTGCCGGTGGTGACGGTTTTAAAGTGGCAGCACCAATTTGGAATGATTTTATGTCTAGTGTCCTTGAGGGCAAAGAGGTTATTAACTTTAATGAGCCAGAACCAATGTCAGCTAACAAGGCTGTTTTACAGGGGAAAATCGGCTCCAAAGGTGGTGAAAAAAAACGTATTAGTAAAATTGATGGTTTGCTAGCACCAGACGATCTACCAGATCGCTACGTAGAAGAAAAAGAGTTTAAGGATTTTCATACAATCCTATATTTCTTAAGTAAAGACGATCCACTAGGTCCGGCACCAGGTGATCCTAAGAGTGATCCTATGTTTGAACGTTGGGAAAAGGGAGTACTTGCTTGGTCAAAAAATAAAGACGGGTTAGACGGGGCCGCACCCAAAAAGACTAGTCCATACGGCAAAGCAGAAGTCGAACCGAAGATATCCATCTTACAACCGGTCTCTAATTCGGTAATTAGTGAGGATTCTGTTACCGCTATAGCGAGTGTTAAAGCCGTTGCTGGAGTTAAGTCGGTGGATTATTCATTAGACGGTAAGGGTGTTGGTTCTACAGCCTCTGAACCTTATTCTGTGTCTATTGATCTAAATGTTCCTAATGGAGTTCATACTATTACTGCGAAAGTTACTGATAAATATGGTGGTACGGCGGAGACATCTATAGATATTCAGGTTAAAAAAGATACGACCGATCCTGTCGCTGATATAGTTATTGATTCACAAAGTGGCTTAGATATTACCGTGAATGGATCAGGGTCAACGGACAATGAAGGGATAGTCTCATACTCTTGGGACTTTGGAGATGGCACTAAAAAATCTGGAGTCACAGCCTCACATACTTATGCTAGTGGTGACACTTATACAATTACTTTAACGGTTACTGATGGTGCCGGTCTTTCTAATTCAACTAGTATAGATGTCACATTACCCTAATGAATAAACTAGTTATCATTATTGCCAATAGAGATATTGAAAAAAAAGTTTCTAAAGCACTTTTAGAAAATAAGTTTAGATTTACAAGAGTAGGATCAACGGGGGGCTATTTGCGCAAAAAGAACTTTACGCTTTTTGTTGGTATTAATACAGAAAAAGTCGATAAACTTATAGAGATTGTAAAAAAAGTAGCCTCAGAAAAAGGTAGCTTTATTGGCTCAGATAGCGGGTCCAATTTATCAACTGAGGCTGGTATGCCTAATTTACCTTTAGGAGCTGCACCTATAAAAGTAGGGGGCGCTACAATTTTTGTAGTACCGGTTGAACAAGCCTTAAATATCTAATAATCAGCTACTGTTTCAGAAGGGAGAATTTGTATTCTCTCTACTTTTGCTTTTCCAAGCCGCTGCTTTAAAGCCTCTAATAATTGCTGTCGATAAATATTCGCAGTTGTCATAGCACTCCCAGAAGGAACCCTAAGCTTTAATAAGCCATCACTAAATGACTCAACTTTTACATCAGATAATAAAATATTAGGTAGTACGTCTTGAATAACTGTATTTGTGGCATTAATAACGGCGGCGGCTTCTATACCTCGCCTTAATCCTTTACGTCGGGCAAAATTTTGAAGTTCATCTTTAAGTAAGCGCATAATTATTTTTAGCAGACAATATTTTACCGTTTTCTATTTTATAAATAGTCGCTTTTTTTCTTATCTCTATAGGTAGTTGCTCAATATTAATTGTAGTTAATATGGTTTGCTGTTCCTCAACCCAATTAACTAAAGTGTTTTGTCTTTCATCATCTAACTCAGAAGTAACATCATCCAGTAATAATATTGGTTGACGTCCAGTCTTATTTTTTAAATAGATCATCTCACTTCTTTTTAAAGCTAAAACACCTGTACGCCACTCTCCCCTAGAACCAAAATCTTTTAAGAGATTATTATTAAGATATATTTCTAAATCCTCTCGCTGAGGTCCTACTAAATTTCTAGCTGCTTTAATTTCAATATTTTTTAGTTCATTTATTTTTTGTAGGTAAGCCTGCTTAAACTCTAATTCAGTTTGAGGGGTACTGTCTTCCAAACAATTATTTATCAGTTTTAACTTTCCAGTAGTAGTTTTGGAAATATTTTTTAATGAGGTTAAAAAAATAGGCTCAAGATCTTTTAATAAACTAAGTCTAGTAAAAGATATTTTAGCTCCCAACTCACATAGTTGAGTATTTAATACTTCAATGGCGGGATTATTATTTTCCCGTAAAAGTTCTAGGGCTGCCTGTCTTTGTCTTAAAATTGCCTTAAGACGACTTAAATCTTTTAAATAACCAGGGTTAACACGAGAGAGAATTAAATCTAAATAACTCCGACGCTCGCCAGGTGACGTTGTAAGTAAGTTAAGGTCATCTGGTTTAAATAACACACTTAAAATTGTCCCGACCACATCAGAGGGCCTTTTAGGAACCTTCTGCAGCCGCCAAAGTTTTTTTATTCTTCCAGAACTCTTATCAATTACTACTGATAAATTTTTTACTTTATTATGCTCACTATAATCACAACTTAAATGAGCTGTTTGATGCTCATTTTGAATTAATTGTTCATCTTTAGAGGCTCTGGGAGATTTGGTTGTACTTAATAAAGCTATCGCCTCAAGGATATTAGTTTTACCCATAGCATTTTTACCTTCTAAAACAGTAATATTAGGCTCTACTAAAATTTTATCAGAGGAGTAATTTCTAAAGTTTTTTAACTTAAGCTCTTTAATCTGCACATTAATGTATTAGAGCTTAATTGGCATCACTACATACAAATAATCTTTATCCTGTTCGGAAACAATTTTACCTGGACTACTACTACCACCCGTCTCGATTGTAATCTTTTTAGCTGTAAAGGCATTTAAACCCTCAAGTAAATAACGATAATTAAAGATTACTTGATCATCGTTGCCAGTTATTTGAGCGGAAACTTCACCTGTGTGTCCACCAACTTGGCTAGCTTCAGCAGCAACTTTAATTACTTTATTTTTAGTATCAATACTTACTTTAATATCATTAGCTCTTATACTAGAAAATAATCCAGCAGTTTTAACTTCATTTATAAACTCTTCCCGATCCACTAAAGTCTTTGTCGGTAAATTAGCAGGAATAATATCTTTATATTCTGGATAAGAACCTTCTATTAACCTAGATATTAAATCAATATTCTCATATTTAAATAGAATTTGATTATCAGAAAGTTTTAACTGAACATTACCTTCTGGTCTTATTATCCTTGAGAGTTCTATTAAAGTCTTTGCTGGAATAATTATTTGTCTTTTTTCTTGATTATCACTTTTACAACTAAATTTCTGCTCAGCTAATCTAAAACTATCTGTTGCCGCGAGGGTACAAGTATTATTTTCTATAATTAAAGATGCTCCTGCTATCTCAGGGCGAGATTCATCATTAGCGACAGAAAAAACAACTTTATTAATAGCCTGTTGGATCTCATTAGCGTCTATTATCGCCTCAAAAATTGGTTCTATTTTAGGTATTAAAGGGAACTCATCGGCTTTTATCCCTCTTATAGTAGCTGTGGTGTCCTCACAGACGAGTTCTAACTCCTTACCTTTAGAAGTTAGGCCTACTTTGTTTTTAGGTAATTGATTTACATAATCATTTAATAATCTAGCTGGAATAGTAACTTCTCCCTTTTCTTCGATTTTACTTCCTACTAAACAACTAACTCCCAGTTCTAAATCAGTAGCAGTTAATCTAAGTCCACCAGTTTCTGTCTTAAGAAGAATATTTCCAAGTACAGGAAGCGTGGCATTTTTTCCTACCATTCGTCCGACTATGTTTAGACCTTGGTTTAAATTCTCTTGTGTACAAGCTAGTTTCATATATTTATATCTTTCAAGTTAATTAAATAATAGTAGTAGTAATAGTAATGTGGATAGAGAGGATAACTTTTTATTTACCATTTTTTTGTTTTAGTTGAGACATAATTTTATTAAAAAATATTTTATGTCGTGTTAATAATCCTTTAACTTCTCTGTGGAGATTAGACTTAGTCTTGTTTATAAAAAGTTTGTTGTTAAATAGTTTTTTTTATGTGGTGTTAATGTGAGATTTTTTAACCACTGCTTATCCCTAAAAAATCTACAGTCAAAAGATATTTAATACACAGACTTATTAACTTTTTTTAAGGAATATATAATCGCTGTCGGATCAAATCAATTTCTTGTTTGATTGTTTCATTATTGTCTACCTCTTTATTTATTTTGTCATTAGCATGCATAGCAGTTGTGTGGTCGCGTCCCCCTAATTCATGACCAATAGATGGAAAACTTGCTTTAATTTCTTCGCGCATTAAAAACATAGCAATTTGACGAGGTCTTACTATTTCTTTTTTACGAGAGGCACCCTTTAAATCTTCAATAGTTAGGTCATAAAACTGAGCGACTGACTCAATTATTTGTTTTGGTAAGATTCCTCGTCTTTGGGGGTTACTAATAATGTTAGAGAGAACACTTTTAGCAATATCTTTATCAGGGGTGATGTCTTTTAACTGGCAGTGCGCCATAACCCGATTTAAGGCCCCCTCAAGCTCTCTAATGTTGTTATGGATATTAGTTGCAATAAAGGTAATTACGTCCTCTTTTATGTTATAGCCCTTAACTCGACATTTTTCATTTAAGATTGCGACGCGTGTCTCAAGTTCAGGCATACCAATATCTGCGATCATCCCCCCTTCAAAGCGAGATCTTAAACGATCTTCAAGGGTTGGGATAGCTTTTGGTGGTCGATCACTAGATAAAATAATTTGTTTGTTCTCGCCATAGAGAGTGTTAAAGGTATGGAAGAATTCCTGCTGTGTTCTTTCTTTACCCGCAATAAATTGAATGTCATCAACGATTAAAATGTCTACATCTCGGTAGCGTGACTTAAAATTGTCGCCTTTACTACTAATGGAGTCGATAAACTCATTAGTAAACCTCTCGCTAGTTACATATCTAACCTTTTTTTCTGGAAATCTTTGTTTTATCTCGTTTCCAATTGCATGGAGTAGGTGAGTTTTACCTAAGCCTACTCCCCCATAGATAAATAAAGGGTTATAAGTTTCTGCTGGGTTAGTTCCGACTGAATAACAGGCGGCACGTGCTAGTTCATTGGCAGGTCCTACAATATATGTTTTAAAAGTATAGCGGGGGTTTAAATTACTCTCGTCGCTATATCCTGTCATTGCCGGAGATGCAGTGTTTGTGGTCATACTTTGAGACGTCGCACCGGTAGTTTGGAGTTGATCTTGAGAAATTGTTTCTTCAATTACGGCAGGTTCTTCAGTTTCTAGTTTTTGTTTAGTTCCAATCTCGTAAGAAATGTTTAATACAGGGCAGCCAGAACTATTTTTTATCGCTTGGACAATTTGCTTATGATATTTATTTTGAAGCCACTCCTTAGTAAAAGCATTAGGAACACCAATAACAACCTCTTTTTCTTCAAAGCTGTTTAAGGTGGCCTTTTTAAGCCAAGTGGTGAAGTTAGCCTTACTAACGGATAGTTCTAGCTCTGCTAAGGCTCCTTGCCAAATCTTTTCTAGGTCCATATATATTGTATTTAGAGGTGGAAAGTAATAACTAATTGAAGTTAGCATGCTTGTGGAAAAGATCCAATAAAGTACCCTTAAATGGCTATATTAAGCCAATAAACACTTATCCACATATCCTTGTCAATCAATCAACCCCTATATTTGTGCAGAACATGTGGAGATTCTAAGGATAAATAAAAAACAATTGACCAGAACGGTTTTTTAACGTATTTATAAAGGCCATGCCTAAGCGAACATATCAACCAAATAAGGCCAGAAGACGAAAGCGTCACGGTTTTTTGAGTAGAATGAGTACTCCCACTGGACGCAGAGTTTTAAAAAATAGACGGAAAAAAGGCCGTAAGGCACTTGTAGTAGGGTCTTAAACAATGTTGGCCAGAAAAAACCGACTCGCTAAACAAAAGGATATCGAGTTGGTACACAGAAAAGGAAAGTCTCTGGCTAATCGTTATTTTAGAATTAAGTTTTTAATAACATCTAATAAAGAACCGCGTGCGACAGTAATTGTTTCACAAAAAGTATATAAATTAGCTACAGATAGAAACAATATAAAGAGAAGGATTAGACCACACTTAGGAATGTTACTAACAGAGCTAAAAAAACCACTGGATGTTATGTTAATTGTTCAGTCTCAAGTTAAAAATTTGAAAAAGAGAGAGCTGCAAGAACAATTAGAGGCTTTGTTTTCAAAATTAAGGCAAAATATTAAGTAATAGATGAAGAACCTGTTGAGAAAAATAAATAAAGCATTAAGTTTACCTTTTATAGGTATAGTTTGGACTTACCAGATAGCTTTGTCGCCGGATC
Organism: uncultured Candidatus Saccharibacteria bacterium; assembly: GCA_964435075.1. Classification (GTDB taxonomy): domain Bacteria; phylum Patescibacteriota; class JAUYIX01; order JAUYIX01; family JAUYIX01; genus CAYSXT01. The sequence continues at coordinate 6,075 of CAYSXT010000008.1, read as the reverse complement.
ATAGTTGGTTGAAGGCGCACTACCCACAAGGGTATTGTCGGTTTTATCCAAGTTGTTCTGCTTATGCACTGGATGGATTAAAAAAAGATGGACTTTTAAGTATCCCCCGTATTTTTTGGCGCGTGATGCGCTGCCAGCCCTGGTCACTAGGTGGCATAGATAATTATGAACATTCATTAACTCACAAACACTAATCGTATGGAAATTCTACAAGCAATCTTTGTTGATCCGTTTTTAAACATATTAATTGGGCTTAGAAATATTATTCCGGGTAACGATTTAGGTTTAGCAATTATTGCTTTAACTCTTCTTGTTAGAATTTTACTGTATCCAGTCTCGGCTAAACAGATTAAAGCGCAGCGGGCCATGCAGGATTTGCAGCCGCGTATTAATGAAATCAGAGAGCAACATAAGGACGACAAGGAAGCGCAAACAAAAGCCTTAATGGAGTTCTATAAAAAGAACAAAATAAATCCGTTATCATCCTGTGGCCCCTTGTTAGTACAATTAGCCTTTATTTATCCTCTCTTTATAGTCTTTAGGATGGTTGTTAGTGGTGGAGAGATTGCAAATAATTTGTATTCTTTTGTGACAGCACCTCCTGTCCCGATTGAAGCAACCTTCTTAGGTTTCTTAGATTTACACGTTAATCACAATATTGTTTTAGCTGTGTTAGCTGCGGGTGCCCAGTTCTATCAATCTTGGATGTTGCAGAAACAGAGAAAAAAGAGTGCGCCTGCAGTTGTTGATGATAAGAAAGATAAGAAAAAAGATGCAGCCTCTTCAGTTACTAAAAATCTTTTATATGTATTTCCGTTATTTACTGGTTACATTGCCTATACTTTCCCGGCGGGAATTGCACTCTATTGGTTGGCTTCTACTCTTTTTGCGGTAGGACAGCAGTTGATCATTATGCGCAAACTAAAAACACAACCAATAGCTGATCATGAACATAAAGGCGAAATTGAAGTTAAATAAAATGACAAAAGAAACATCAACCGCTAAAACATCAGCAGATACAGCTAAAGAAATTAGCGAGGACTTACTTTCACGTCTAGGTATTATAGGTGAGGTAAAGTCAGCCATTGTAGAGGATTCTAAGAAAAGACCATTTTTACAGGTAGAAATTGAGACTGATGAGCCGAGACATCTGATAGGAAAATACGGTGCTAATCTTAACTCTCTACAGCACATAATTAGATTGTTGGTAGCGTCTAAGACAGGAAGACCCTGCTTTGCAAAAGTAGATATTAATGGTTACAAAAGCCAAAAAGAAGAAAAAGTATTAGAGATAGCTAAATCCATGGCTGAAAAAGCAAAAAGATCAGATAGTATGGTTATTCTCAAACCAATGTCAGGTTATGAAAGGCGATTGGTTCATGTTGTTGTGCAAGAGATGGAGGGAGTTACTAGCGAGAGTATGGGTCAAGAACCAGACCGTAGGGTTGTTATAAAACCATCTCGTGAATCCAGGGTCGTAAAGAGTTTTCAGGACAAGGGTCTTACACTGGACGATATTAAATTATAGGGCTCCATGCTATTAATGCGGGAAAAATTTAAAGGTTTACCGCTAAGCACAGATTCTAAAAGCACTGTAGCTGAACTAGTAATTGATTATCGGCGAATTCAAATAGCAGCACTCAAAATTAAAAGTACTGGCCTACTTGGTAAATCCAATCTCACGCCATTCTCTAATGTAAAAGACGTTAGAGATAATAATGTAGAGCTCAAAGAAAATAATGATTCATTACACCAGGAATTTACCGACCCCAAGCGCTATGGAGAGCTAATCAGTAAAATTGTTATGACTGAGAGCAAAAAACATCTAGGCCAGGTAATGACATATAAGGTAAATACCGACACAGGTGACATACTCACCCTCTGGATTAAGACTCCTATACACTTACGAGCACTTTGGAAAAATACTCTCTTGATAAACCGATCTCAAATCTGTGACATTACACCGAATGGTATAACTGTGGACGATAATATAGAAGAATCTCTATTACGTACGCCTAGCGAAAGACCACTCGTGGCGGATTCTGAAGTGATTTTTACAAAGCGAGACGTTTAAAAGGTAAAGACAATAAATAGACCGACTACTAACAAGAGCGTAAGACTAAGGAGAATGTCCTGTAGTTTATAATTTGGAGTGCTTTGCCTGGATTTCCAGGTGATCATGTAGTTCATGTGATTGTTTTAGATTATTGCTCTTTGGTGTAGATATTCCGGGGGGAGACCGCCAGAATATCTACTACCAACATAGAGATAATAAATGGATAAAAGTTCTCTTCTGTTAACACCGCGCTGAAGCTAGCAGAAGAGTCTCCCCGAACTGTAATTGAAAGAACGCCTAGCTATATTTTCTAATCAAACCTACAACTTTACCTTGGACTTTGACGTCCTTGACTCTAAAGGGTTCCATACTTGAGTTAGCGGGCTGTAACCGAATATGCGTCTTTTCCTGATAGTACCGCTTTAATGTAGCGAACTGGTTTTCTAATAAGGCAACAACTATATCTCCGTTTGTAGCCTGATCTTTTTCTTCAACAACCACAAAATCACCATCCAATATGCCATCCTCAATCATGGATTCACCTTTTACCTTAAGGGCAAAGTAATGGCCACGACCAACCATTATTTCGGGAATATTAATTCTTTCTTTTTCTTCGAGTGCCTCAATTGGTTTACCTGCCGTAATAAGGCCAACTAATGGAACATCAACAGTACCGGAGTCTTCGGTAGTAGTATTAGAGGTTAGACTGATAGATCCACTACCCTCTTCGGATTCTAGGTAGCCTTTCGATTGAAGATTCTTAATGTGATCATAAACAGTGGAGACAGATGAAAACTTAAACTTCTTCGCAATTTCTCGGTAAGTAGGTGAGTATCCTTTAGACTCTATAACTAATGTAATATAATCGAGAATATTTCTTTGTTTTTTTGTGAGGCTGATCATTGTTTGTTCCAGTATTTATGAATTACTATTGTGGGTTCTAAATTATCTAAATTAAGAGATAGATTGCGTTCGATAAACGACTCTATCTCGGCAAGTTTGCGAGTGTACGATTTTATCCTTTTTTGATATGTGGCTTTGGTTATTGTTTGCATAGTGATTACATTGTAACCGAACAAAAACCGAACGTCAATAGTTCAATTATCCACAAATATTGAGGTATCTACTTTTTTATTAATATTGCGGCCGTATCGTCGCTAAATACTTCTTTGTAGGAGTTTGAGTCTTTAAGACTTGATATTAGGTTGTGATCTTTTTTGGTAATAATCATGTTAATTTTGTACTTATCTAGTAAGTCTTCCCAATCGCCTTCTTGCCGATTAATAGCTAAGTAATCATCGATGATTTTAATATCATTTTGTTCCCAGGAGGGCATGCGCCCGTCAATAAATGTCTTATATATATCGATGTGACTAAGTAAATATCCGCCCCAGGCATATTCATTGAAGGCTTTGTAATCGTTGTACTCGGGATGTTCCATTAAAAAATTAACGGCCCCTAAGGGATAACCACCATATTCTACTGCTATAGAGGGATCTTTATCAAAATCCCAGAGTTTTTGAACTGGTACATGATGATAGACGTAAAAAGGAACCAATAGACTTAGCAAGGCCAAAATAGGCCAGACACGTGCTATGACAGCTAAGGCGCTAGGCCAATACCCTCTTATAGCTATAAGAATGGCAGGAATAGCAAATATCATAAAAAGCGGTATGTTCCGTACAGAGAAAAAGCCACTAATCATAAAGAGACTATAAATTCCTAGTTCTGTCAGGTTTATTTTATTTTTCCTAAGAGCTAGCGCGATTACTAAAAGCGTAACTATCGTAAAAAAGGCAAATCCGCTCCCATTATGAATATCTGGTGGAAACCACTCAAGAATATTTTTATGAAGCTCGCTATCACCTAGCGTTCTTATAATCTCCTCCCACACTTGGACACCATAGAAATTAACAAATGTTGCCAAACCACTAAGGATTGTGACTGATGCCAGTGTGACGACCTTTTTTAAGCTTAAGACTGGACCTAGTTTGATTTTAGAAGGGAGAACAAATTTAATTGCTTCTGCAAACGTGGCAATCGATAACATAAGCAGGCCTGCCAAAAAACTACCGTGCCAGTTGGCCCACGCAATAAAAAGTAAAGGTGTTAGCCAGATTAATCGCCACTTATTTGAGTCATATATTTTTCGCAAAAGGCCTACCAAAAGAAGTAAAAACAGATAGGTGAACATTTGTGGTCTTGTTCCTAAAAAATTTACCGAAAAAATAGCAATTAGAGGGGCGGCTACTAATACCCAGGACCACTCAATCTTTTTTGGCAAAGCCCATTTAATACCAATCGTAAGAGTAAAAGTTATTATCAGAGCGTAGACAATAGATAAGAGTCTAAAACCACCTAGGCGTTCCACGTAGAACATAAATATCTCTTGCCCATACTCGTGATCTATCCAGGCAAAGTTGGACATAGTATGTGAGTACCAATCAACTTGAGGAATGCCGCGCTTCAATATTTCTCCTCCGGCACGTAGGTGCCAAAAAAGGTCAGGATCGGTTGGGAGTTTCCAGGCAATAAAAAAGGTTAGTACTATGCTAATAACTGCCAACCAAATTAGGCCGGCTGGCCCTTTTGGTAGCAGTAGATATTTATGAAGAGGTTTGAGTTTCATAGGTAAAATCCTAGCATGCATATAAAAAGGGAGCCCAAACGACGATCGTTTGGGCTACGAAAATAAGGGTTTGACGATACTCCTTACTCCTTTAATGAGACCGTCTTTGTCTGGCTTAACTATAACCGCGACTGGGTTGCACCGTTTCATTTCCTGCAAGTTCTTTGGGTTACCGGCTTGACCAGTGTAGAAGAGGATCCAGATATCGGGCCGAATTTGCTGAATCATCTGGACAACAACTGGCCCGGTCGTTTCACGAAGATTAAAATCACAAACGACCAAGGCAATTTCATATTCGTCATCTTCCTCGATGATCCGAATAGCATCCCTACCATTTGTTGAGCTTAAGATCTGCCTTTCGTGGAGCTTGCCAAAGGCCATTAGCTCCAAACGTATCAATTCCAACACGTTGGAATCATCGTCGAGCAAAAGAACCTTTTGCATCATAAATCTCCTCTACGAATCCGTGATTTTGTAAAAAATTAGCCAAAAATTAGTAAGAACAATCGCTTATTTAGCGATCTTTGATCCTATGCCTAACTTTTTATCAGGTCAACTAAATCTTGTCTTGCATAGCTTCTGCTATGCGTTTAACAGCTACTACCCCGGCAGCTTGGCGGAGGGTTATTTTTTTGTCTTCAGATGTTTCCCAAACGGCCTCAAATGCAGAGGTCATCTTATCGAGTAGCTTTTTAAAGACTTTTTCGCGCTTCCAGTGTGAGCCGTCTTTGTTTTGTAGCCATTCAAAGTAACTTACCGTTACGCCACCTGCATTAGCTAGTATGTCTGGAACAACTGGAATTCCTTTTTGTTGCAAAATTAGGTCGGCATCTATTGTTGTTGGTCCATTAGCAATTTCCAATACCGCATTAGCTTGAACAGACTCGGCATTATCAGCTGTAATTTGATTTTCAAGAGCTGCAGGGATCAATAACTCAACGTCTAAGCCAATTTGGTCATCAAGCGAGAGGGTCTCCCCTGAAGATTTTTTATAACCAACCACTGAGCCAGTTTTTTCTTTGTGCTTCATAACATCATTAGGATCCATGCCATCTTCGACATAAATGCCACCCTTGGAGTCAGAGACGGAGACAACATTATAGCCGGCCTCATACATGCGCTTAGCCATAAAGTGGCCGGCATTGCCAAAACCTATAATTGCAACACGTGTTTTTTTAGGATCCAGATCAAGTTTTTTCTCAGTAGCTTGCCAAACATAAAAGGCGCCTTCACTGGTAGCTACGTCACGGCCTTCACTGCCGCCGGCCTCCACAGGTTTACCGGTTATTACGGCTGGGTCTTTTTTGCCGAGTACCTTTTCGTATTCGTCTAGTAGCCCAGCCATGATCTGTGGGGTTGTGTTTACGTCTTGTGGGGGGGGCTCTTTTTT